>JAZUMN010000001.1:0-9673 GCA_045603645.1 Alistipes sp.
ACCCACAAAGGTAGATGCCAATCATTTTTGCCTGCAACCTATTCGCTACTGCAATGGTCACCAAAGTGCAAAAATGTGGCATGACGTTATATATATTGTCCGAGCCGAGGCGGTGAAAAGCCAACTTTATGTTGGGTTAATTTTGAACTACCTTGGCATAGTAAATACGCTCTCTGTGCACTCGTCTTAATAGTGTCGTATTTATTTGCTCAATTTTGAATTTTGAATTTTGAATTTTGAATTTATAAATCGTATCTTTGTGAGTATAGATATTGAGTGAAATGAAAAAAGAGAGATTGATATTTCTGACCAACGACGATGGCTATGCAGCCAAGGGCTTCGAGGTGGCTGTCGAGGTGGCACGCGAATTCGGCCGTGTGATTGCCGTGGCGCCCGCCACGCCCCAGAGCGGCCGCAGTCAGGCGATAACGATGTATGAGCCTATATTTCTGGAACTCAGGCGCAAGGAGGAGGATGTTGAGGTTTACTCATTCTCGGGCACGCCCGTAGATTGTGTTAAGTTTGCCTTTGACCACCTGCTTAAAGATGAGCGTGTAGATTTGGTTATCTCGGGCATAAACCACGGCTCCAACTCGGCTATAAACGTGCTCTACTCGGGCACGATGGGAGCAGCCATTGAGGGTAGCTTCTACGGCTGCCCCGCAGTGGGTCTTTCGCTCACCGACCATATGCCCGATGCCGACTTCACCGCCGCCAGGGAGTATGCTCGCTCAATCATCGCCTCGGTGCTGGAAACGCCCGACGAGAGTGGCCGCCCGCTGTGTCTGAATGTCAATGTGCCCAACATCCCCTGCGAGGATATCCGCGGTGTGAAGGTGTGCCGCCAGTGCCGCGGTTTGTGGCGTGAGGAGTTCTACCGCCACGAAGACCCTCGCGGCAAGCCATACTTCTGGCTCACGGGCAGCTACACCAACTACGAGCCTGAGGCCACCGACACCGACGAGTGGGCGTTGCAGAATGGTTATGTGTCGGTTGTGCCCGTGCAGATAGATATGACCTCGTATGGGCAGATGTCCTATTTGGAGCGTGTTTTGAGATAGACAAGAGAGAAATATACATAATAAATAACAAAAACGGTTGCGATTATGATGATAAGACTCCTGCTGTATCTGGCGATAATTATTCAGTTTGTGGCGATGTTTCACGCCGTACGTCTGGTGCGTGCCACCAAGTATAATGCCATCTGGATACTCTTCATCATAGGCTTTATGGTGCTCGCTGCCGAGCGTGTGCTGCAACTTGTGGCGAGCTACGGACACTCGGTATCAATCTGGACTATGGCGTGGCTCGATATTGTGGTGTCGCTGTGTGTGTCGGCAGGTGTGGTGCTGCTCAGCAGGCTTATGCTCTACATAGGCCGCCTGCACCGCCACCGTCAGATGACCGACAAGCGCATCCTCACGGCTGTGCTGCGCACCGAGGAGAAGACGCGCGCCAACTTCTCGAAGGAGTTGCACGACGGTTTGGGGCCGCTGCTCTCGTCGGCGAAGATATCCCTCTCGGCACTCGCAAGGCAGGAGATGGATGCCTCGCGCAAGGAGATTTTCGACAACACCCTCTATGTCGTCGAGGAGGCTGTGCGCTCGCTGCGTGAGATATCGAACAACCTCTCGCCACACGTCTTGGCGGACTTCGGTCTGGCACGAGGTATTCAGAACTTTATAGACCGCTCGGCGGCGTTGCATAATGTGAAGATGTCGTTTGCCACCAACCTCAAAGGTAACCGCTATGACACTGACATTGAGGTTATTATGTACCGTGTCGTGTGCGAGCTTGTGACCAACTCGTTGAAGCACTCGGGATGTAGCGAGATACGTCTGTCGCTCTCCACCTCGGGCGATGAGCTCGAATTGCAGTACAGCGACAATGGCCGCGGCTTCAACCCCCAGGCGGTGATGGACTGCGGTATGGGTCTGTCGAACATAAATTCGAGGATAAACACCCTCAACGGAGCGCTCGACATAGTATCCTCAAAGGGTAAGGGTATGCGTGCCTCGGTGAAGGTGAATGTGAAGGGTGCGCTGCGCACCGTGTCGGAGGCTGAGCCACAGCCTAAGGCGTTGAACTCACGTCGTAAAGCAGGCAGATGATATGATAAGGGTAGCGTTGGTAGATGACCACTCGCTGTTTCGGCGAGGTATGAAGTTGCTGCTCTCCTCACACCCCGAGATTGAGGTTGTGGTGGAGGCCGCCAGCGGTGAGGAGTTCCTCGCGGCCCTGCCTCAGAGGGAGGTCGATGTGGTCTTTATGGACTACGATATGCCGGGGCTGAACGGAGCGCAGACCACCGAGCAGGCTCTTGTGCTGTGTCCCGAGTTGAAGGTCGTCACGCTCTCGATGTTTGGCGACAACGCCTACTATACGCGTATGATGGAGTGCGGCGCAAAGGGTTTCCTGCTCAAAGACTCGGAGTTTGACCAGGTTGTGGAGGCTGTGCAGACGGTCTATGCCGGTGGCACATATTTCAGCCGGTCGCTGTTGGAGTCGCTGTCGCAGTCGCTCAGGGCTACATCTTCTGCCGCAGTTGAAATATCGGATGAGGACCGTCTATCGGAACGTGAGGTGGAGATTCTGCTGGCTATATGCCGAGGACTCTCGACGCAGGAGATAGCCGATGAGTTATTTATCTCGAAGCGCACGGTGGACAAGCACCGCGCCAATATCTTGGAGAAGAGCGGTTGCAAGAATACGGCGAGCCTGGTTGTGTATGCAATAAAAAACGGAATTGTAGAGTTGTGATATGAAGGTGTGGGAGTATATAGTATGGTCGTGGCGTGCCACCAAGGGTCAGCGCAGACTCATAGCCCTGCGTGTGGCTGTGGGACTTGTCTATGTGGCAATGTCGTTGTTCTATGTGTGGGTCAGCAAGCGTCTGGTCGATATAGCCACCAATAGGGCGGAGGGTAACCTGTGGCTCTATGTGGCCTTTATGGTGGGTTGCCTTGCTGCGCAGGTGCTGCTCTCGGCCTACACTTCGCGTCTGGAAGTGGAGTCGGAGATAGATGTGCGCAACCGCCTGCGCCATAAGCTCTTCTCGCACATTATGGATAGCAGGTCGTACAACAAAAAACGATTCCATACGGGCGATGCCATGAACCGCCTGCTGTCCGATGTCGATAATGTGGCCAACACCCTCTGCGTCATAGCTCCCCAGGCATTTGTCACGGCATTGCAGTTTGCCTCGTCACTCATCTTCCTCGCCGTGCTCGACTACCGCCTGGCGGTGATTGTGACGCTGGTGCTGCCTGTGTGTATGTTGCTCGGCAGGGCTTATGCTCGCCGCATACGCCAATATACGGGTGAGATACGCGAAATGGACTCCAAGGTGCAGTCGCACATGCAGGAGTATATGCACCACCGCACCCTCGTGGCCTCTATGGAGTACACTCCGCAGGTTGTCGATGACCTCGAAGCTATGCAAAACACCCTGCGTGAGAAGGTTATGCGCCGCACGGGCTTCACGCTCTTCTCGCACAAGATGATGCAGGCAGGCTTCTCGATGGGTTACCTGGCGGCCTTCGTCTGGGGACTTCTGGCGTTGCGTGCCGGTGCCGGCTACGGCATTATGACCGCCTTTATGCAACTTGCAGGGCAGGTGCAGCGACCTATGATGGAGCTGAGCCGCCAGCTGCCCAGCTTTATACACCTCACAACAGCTATCGACCGCGTGTCGGCAATTGTTGCTCTGCCCAAGGAGCAGCAGGGTGAGGGCATATACCTGGGGCGTGGCGTGGGTGTGAGGCTGCGCGATGTCAGCTTCTCATATGACGGCACGAAACAGGTCTTGGAGGGTCTCTCCTTCGACTTTAAGCCCGGGACTATCTCTGCTGTGGTGGGACATACGGGCGCAGGCAAGAGTACTCTTATGCGTATGGTGCTGGGACTTATATCTCCCGAGCAGGGGTCGTGTGAGTTCTATAATGCGAGTCAGCACGTCACAGCCTCGCCTCTTACGCGCTGCAATGTGGCGTATGTACCACAGGGCAACTCACTTCTGAGTGGTACGGTGCGCAGCAACCTTCTGCTTGGCGACCCCACGGCTGATGAGGAGCGTATGCGTGAGGTGCTGCATACGGCTGTTGCCGACTTTGTACTTGACCTTCCCGAAGGTCTTGACACTCCGTGCAACGAGTCAGGAGGCGGTTTTAGCGAGGGTCAGGCGCAGCGTATAGCCATAGCACGCGGTCTGCTGCGTGGTGGCGATGTTCTTCTTATGGACGAGCCCACCTCCTCTCTCGACCCGGCAACCGAGGCTCTGCTGCTTGAACGCCTCTCCTCTTTTGCTTCTTCCAGAACCATCATCATTGTCACGCACCGTGCCTTGCCGGAGGGGTATACTGCTTATACCCTCAACCTCAATGAAAAAACCGTATAACAAGGTAATTTTGGTGTCACGCTGCGGTGGGAATATGCTCACATACGTCAAGTATGCTCCGCTATTCCCACCTTTGCGTTCCTGAAAATCCCTCTTGTTATGCGGTTTTTTTGGTGGTGGAGGTACAAGGTAATTTCTGCGTTACGCTTGTCTTCGCAATCCTCATTTACGCCAAGTAAACTCCGGTTGCTCAGACTGCGCAAGGTTGCGATTAAGCCGAGAGCATAGTATGCTTGCATACTTTGCCGAGGTGTAGCAACCAAAAGCCCACGCAGTGGGATTAAGCCTTGAAATTCCTCTTGTTATACGGTTTTTTTTGGGTTGTGGAGGAAACAAGGTAATTTTGCGTTACGCTTGTCTGAGAATTAGTGAGTTTAGGGAATTTAGAGAGATCAGTGAGATTGGCGATGATGCAAAACCTATCCCTAAACTCCTTAAATTCCCTAAATTCCCTATTCGCACCATCTTAATTTTGAATTTTGAATTCTACATTTTGAATTTCATAATAAATATATGTATATTTGCACGATTTAGCTACATTAGGGGTTGAAGCCCTGCAACAATGCGAAGAAACAAGATAAATATACAGCCATTATGAAGTTTAACGAGTACAAAGGCCTCGACTTGGCAAAGGTTGCCGACGAGGTATTGAATCAGTGGGATGCCGACGACACTTTCCACAAGAGCATCTCGACACGCGAGGGTCACCCTACGTTTGTTTTCTATGAAGGACCACCATCGGCAAACGGTATGCCGGGTATTCACCACGTAATGGCGCGTACGATTAAGGATGTCATCTGCCGTTACAAGACCCAGCAGGGCTATCTTGTTCACCGCAAGGCGGGATGGGATACGCACGGCCTGCCTGTGGAGTTGGGCGTAGAGAAGAAGCTCGGCATCACAAAGGAGGATATTGGCAAGACAATCTCTATCGAGGAGTACAACCGCACCTGCCGTGAGGCGGTGATGGAGTTTACCGACGTGTGGGAGAACCTCACCAAGCAGATGGGTTACTGGGTGAATATGGACGACCCCTACATCACCTATGACAACAAATACATCGAGTCGCTGTGGTGGCTCTTGAAGCAGCTCTTCGAGAAGGGTCTGCTCTACAAGGGTTACACCATACAGCCCTACTCACCCGCAGCGGGCACAGGTCTCTCGACACACGAGCTTAACCAGCCCGGCTGCTACCGCGACGTGAAGGATACAACTATGGTGGCTCAGTTCCGTATCGCCGAGCCCAAGCCCGAGATGGAGGGCTGGGGTACACCCGTATTCCTGGCGTGGACGACAACACCCTGGACGCTGCCTTCAAACACAGCACTTTGCGTAGGCCCCAAGATTGACTATGTGGCTGTGCGCACCTACAACGGCTATACGGGCGAGAAGATTACAGCCGTCCTGGCGGAGCCGCTGCTCTATGCTCACTTCAACAAGAAGGCCGAGGGCATAGCCTTGGAGGATTACAAGGCGGGCGATAAGCTCATACCTTTCGAGGTTGTGGGTCGCTGGAAGGGTCCCGAGTTGGTGGGTATGCGTTACGAGCAGCTCATCCCCTGGGTGAAGCCTGTGGAGGTTGATGCCGAGGGTAACTGGGTAAATGCCGAGCAGAAGGCCTTCCGCGTGATTCCGGGCGACTATGTTACGGTGGAGGATGGTACGGGTATCGTGCACATTGCCCCTACGTTTGGTGCTGATGACGCCTTTGTGGCACGTCAGGCAGGCATACCTTCGCTCTTTATGATTAACAAGCGTGGCGAGACACGTCCTATGGTCGATTTGCAGGGTAAGTTCTACCTTATGCAGGAGTTGGACGAGGAGTTCGTGAAGCAGTGTGTCGATGTGGAGGCATACAAGGAGTATGAGGGTCGCTGGGTGAAGAATGCTTACGACCCACAGTTCACCGTTGAGGGTCGCTACGACGAGGCGGCAGCGCAGGCGGCAGAGTCGCTTGACGTATTCATCGCCATCAACCTGAAAATGATAAACAAGGCCTTCAAGATTGAGAAGCATACGCACAACTACCCACACTGCTGGCGTACCGACAAGCCTGTGCTCTACTACCCTCTGGACTCTTGGTTTATCAAGACCACGGCGCTCAAAGAGCGTATGATGGAGCTCAACACCACCATTCACTGGAAGCCCGAATCAACAGGTACGGGCCGTTTCGGCAAGTGGTTGGAGAACCTCAATGACTGGAACCTGTCGCGCTCACGTTTCTGGGGCACACCGCTGCCTATATGGGCTAACGAGGATAGAACGGAGCTGAAATGTATCGGCTCGGTGGAGGAGCTTATGACCGAGATTGAGCGCAGTATCGCTGCGGGCAATATGTCGGCAAACCCATTCAGGAACTTCAAGGTGGGCGATATGTCTAAGGAGAACTACTCGGTGGAGAACATAGACCTGCACCGCCCCTATGTTGATTCTATCATCCTCACCTCATCAAAGGGCGAGCCTATGAAGCGCGAGAGCGACCTTATAGACGTATGGTTTGACTCAGGGGCTATGCCTTATGCGCAGCTGCACTACCCCTTCGAGAATGGTGGTGCGGACTTCAACAATGTGTTCCCTGCCGACTTCATCGCCGAGGGTGTCGATCAGACTCGTGGCTGGTTCTTCACGCTGCACGCCATAGCAACTATGCTCTTCGATTCGGTGGCGTTCAAGAACATCATCTCAAACGGCTTGGTGCTCGACAAGAACGGCAACAAGATGTCGAAGCGTCTGGGCAATGCCGTCGATCCCTTCGAGGTGCTTTCGACCTATGGTGCCGACGCCACACGCTGGTATATGATATCAAACTCGCAGCCCTGGGATAACCTTAAATTCGACAAGGACGGTGTGGACGAGGTACGTCGTAAGTTCTTCGGCACACTCTACAACACATACTCATTCTTCGCCCTCTACGCCAACGTAGATGGTTTCACGGGTCAGGAGGCGGAGATTGCCGTAGAGCAGCGCCCTGAGATTGACCGTTGGATTATCTCACTGCTGAATACCCTTGTGAAGGATGTGACACGTTACCTTAATGACTACGACCCAACACCTGCGGCACGCGCCATACAGGATTTCGTGAACGAGAACCTCTCGAACTGGTATGTACGTCTTAACCGCAAGCGTTTCTGGGGTGGAGGTATGAGCGAGGATAAGCTGGCTGCTTACCAGACTCTCTACACCTGCTTGGAGACCGTTGCCAAGCTCGCAGCGCCATTTGCGCCATTCATCTCTGACCGCATCTTCTGCGACCTGAATGCTCTGAGTGGCCGCCACAGCGAGTCTTCGGTGCACCTTGCGCAGTTCCCCGTAGCTGATGAGAGCCTCATAAACAGCGACTTGGAGCAGACTATGGACATCGCACAGCGCGCCTCGTCTATGGTGCTTGCCCTGCGCCGCAAGGTGAATATCAAGGTACGTCAGCCGCTGACCAAGATTCTTATCCCCGTGCTCGACCAGGATATGGCACGCCACATTGAGGCTGTGAAGGGCCTGATTATGGGCGAGGTGAATGTTAAGGAGGTGGAGCTTCTGAGCGACACCACAGGCATCATCACCAAGCGCATAAAGCTCAACTTCAAGAACTTCTGCCAGCGCTACGCCAAGCTCGCCAAGCAGATGGCAGCCCTCGCAGCTACGTTCACGCAGGAGCAGATATCTCAGATAGAGTCTGCCGCCGAGACTACGTTTGACCTTGCGGGCGAGCAGGTTACGGTTACGCCTGCCGACTTTGAGATTACCTCGGAGGATATGCCGGGCTGGCTTGTGGCTTCGGAGGGTAAGCTCACGGTGGCTCTCGACATCACCGTTACTGATGAGTTGCGCCGTGAAGGTGTGGCACGCGAGTTGATAAATCGTATTCAGAATATCCGCAAGGAGTCAGGCTTCGAGGTTACCGACAAGATTAAGGTCGAGATTCAGGACAAGGCTCTGGTGGCGGGTGCCATCGAGCAGTTCGCCTCTTACATAGCATCGCAGACCCTCGCTACCGAGGTTAAGGCTGCCGCCGCACCTCAGGGAGGCATCGTTGTTGAGAGCGATGTGGATGACGAGCCATTGACAATTGCCGTGACCCGCTTGTAGCCGGATGTGTTATTTTTGGCGTAAAGATTTGTTTATTTGTAAAAATTAACTTATCTTTACACTACGACACTAAAAATTTTACGATTATGGCAGAGGAGAAATTGAGATACAGCGATAGTGAGTTGGCTGAGTTCAAGCAGATAATATTAAAGAAGCTCGAACAGGCTAAGGCCGATTATGAGTTGTTGCGTCAGGATATCACGCACT
Organism: Alistipes sp.; assembly: GCA_045603645.1. Classification (GTDB taxonomy): domain Bacteria; phylum Bacteroidota; class Bacteroidia; order Bacteroidales; family Rikenellaceae; genus Alistipes. Next base: position 8,687 of record JAZUMN010000001.1, read on the forward strand.
CAAACGACACGCAGGATACATCCCCCACATTCAAGGTGTTGGAGGAGGGTGCTGCGACGCTCTCCAAGGAGGAGACTAACCGCCTGACGGCGCACCAGATGAAGTTTATCCGTAATCTGGAAATGGCTCTGGTGAGGGTTGAGAATAAGACCTACGGCATCTGCAAGACCACAGGCAAGCTCATCCCCAAGGAGCGCCTTATGCGTGTGCCTCACACCACGGAGTGTATCGAGGCAAAGGAGTCTCGTAAGTAAGAGTAACCAAGCATAGAGAAGAGGCTGCTCTTGTTATACAACTTCAAGGAAAAGAGGTTGTCCTTCAAATTTTGTTGGACAACCTCTTCTTTTGTTGGGTGCCACGCTCATTACATTGGCTCGCAATGACACAATACATAACGTCATGCCACATTTTTGCACTTTGGTGACCATTGCAGTAGTGATTAGGACGCAGGCAAAAATGATTGGCATCTACCTTTGTGGGTGGGCGGTGGCAGGAGTGACAAACATTTAATAAAAGGTAGATTAACCCAACATAAAGTTGGCTTTTCACCGCCTCGGCTCGGACAATATACATAACGTCATGCCACATTTTTGCACTCGGTGGCCGTGTCAGTAGCAATCAGGTTGCAGGCAAAAATGATTGGCATCTACCTTTGTGGGTGGGCGTTGGCAGGAGTGAATAGCTATAAGGTAGATTCCCATCGTCGGATGATAAGTCATCCTCCGGGGAATGACGTTTATTATTATAATTGATAGTTAGGGAACTCAGGGAACTCAGGGAATTTAGTGAATTTAGCGATGACGCAATATAGTTTCCTTAAACTCCTTAAACTCTCTAAACTCCCGAAACTTTTTCCCTTAAAACAAAAACGAGCCTGTCTAACAATGTAAAGAGTTAGGCAGGCATATTTTTGGAGTTTTAATAAGATTGAGATAAACGAGCAAAAATTTTGTTGTATTTTGGTTTAACCAGCCAAAAGATGCGAAT
>JAZUMN010000002.1:0-3830 GCA_045603645.1 Alistipes sp.
GGACAACCTCTTTTCCTTGAATTTGTATAACAAGAGCTATTTTGAAGCTGCTCACAGGATGAAAAAGCGCAACCGACGCTGCGGAGCGAGAGCAGAGTAAGCTTGTTTACTTTGCCGAGCCGCGAGGAGGAAAAGCCACCCTTGTGTGGGTTAATTACTCGTGTAAATGAGCATTTTTCAGACAAGGCAGATGCCAAAAGAGCCTTGTTAGACAGATTCATCTTTTATTGTTTCTTAGCCGTTACTCCAACCTTAATACCAGGATAGCTCGATATTACGCTCGCCATCATCTGCAAGGTGGAACTCTCTCGGAATGTCTGCGACTGTGACGCTATGGCAATGAGCTCCTGGGCATCGAAGAGAATGGTTATATCGCCATTCTTAATCGTCAGGTAGCCCGTCAGGGTAATTGCTTTGCCATTGTGCTCGCCCGTGATTATGGCCTTGCCGTTTGATGCGGTGTAGGAGTAGGTGGCCTTAGCCTCCTTGTCGCCACTTCGAGCCGTTATCTTCGAGCCCTTGACGATGGCATACTCTCTGCCTGCCACGATGCCGTATCGTTGCAGGAGGGCAGGTATCTGGCTCTTCACGGAAGATATGGCCAGCGCAGCCAACGTGTCGTCACCCTCATACACAATCTCGGGCTGGGAATATACCCAGGTGCCGACTACCTGGCGCTGTGTAGGGTAAACGGGCTTCTCGACCACTTGGGTCTGTTGTGGCGACGAGCCGAACATACTGCTCAGGCTGTTCAACAACCCGTCCAACGACTGTGCCTGCGCGCTCTGCGATAGTGTACAGCTCAAAATCAGGATATATAAAACTTTTTTCATCTGTGTTGTTATTTGCTTAGTTTAACTTATCACACGCCGCCAGCCACGCCGCAGCACTTGCATCCGAAGGCATCTCCAAGTCGTTGGGTGTTACACCCACGCAACAAACCTTTACGCCATCGGGTGACGCCGAGCGCTTGAATTGCTGTGTGAAGAACCTGCGGAAAAAGACCTTCATCCACCGTAATATCACCTCACGGTCGTACACCCCTTCAAACGCATACTCGGCCAGGAATAGTATCTTCTCGGGCGAAAAACCGTTGCGCAGGAAGTTGTAGAGGAAGAAGTCGTGCAACTCGTATGGCCCTACCAAATCTTCGGTCTTTTGTGCTATCTCATCATCATTGGCGGGCAGGAGCTCGGGACTCACGGGTGTCGCGACAATGTCAAGCAGGGCACGCTTGACCAGCTCGTTTGGCTCGTTGTTGGCAGCCCAGGTTACTATCTTGCGCACAAGGGTCTTGGCTATATTGCAGTTTACACCATACATCGACATCTGGTCGCCATTGTAGGTTGCCCAGCCCAGAGCCAGCTCACTCATGTCACCTGTGCCTATGACCATGCCGCCCGACATATTGGCTATATCCATCAATATCTGCGTGCGCTCGCGTGCCTGTGCATTCTCAAATGTCACACTTCTGTCCTCCTCCGACAAGCCGATGTCGGCAAAGTGCTGACGACACGCCGCAGCAATGGATACTTCGCGCAGGGTGATGCCTAACTCCCGAATGAGTGTCACGGCGTTGTTGTATGTTCTGCCCGTAGTGCCAAAGCCCGGCATTGTCACGCCTATAATGCCTCGTCTGTCGATGCCAAGCCTGTCGAATGCTGCCACCGTAACAAGCAGAGCCAGCGTGGAGTCCAGTCCTCCCGAAATGCCAATCACGGCACTTCTGCACGAAGTGTGGCTCAGGCGCTTCATAAGTCCTAAGGTCTGAATCGTAAAGACCTCCTCGCAATGACTCTCCGACCCGACGAAAGGCATAGGGTTGAGCTTGCGCTTTAAGCCCATCTGCACATCACAGTTGCCAATAAATATTTCTGTTGTGGGAATATTCGCTTGCGTCAAGGCAAAGCTCAGGCGGTGACGTGCTGACTGCAACAGCTCGCAATCTATGTCGGCAACAATCAACTGCTCTTCGGTCGTATAGGGTTTATTACTTGCGAGCAACTCTCCATTCTCGGCAATAAAGGCATTGCCTGCCCTTACAACGCTCGATGTGGACTCGCCAAAGCCTGCCGACGAGTACACATACGCCGCACCTATGCGCTTGGAGTAATCCTTCACAGATTCCTGTTCTGCTGCACGAGAGCCCACAGTAGCTATTGCTGCCGAGAGGTTGAAGATAATCTTTGCTCCCCGCTGTGCGAGCATAGCCGAGGGTGGGGTGGGTAACATATACTCTTCACCCAGCTCTACACCAAAGCATACGCCGTCAATCTTAAAGAGTTGGTGGCTTGATGCGATGCACGCATAGTCGCCAGAGATTGGCAACTCATCGGTGCCTCCTGCTGCAAACCAGCGGCTCTCCTCCTTAGACACCACACATTTTGGGATGATGCCCTTAACCTCACCCGAGGCGATGACGGCTGCACAGTTATATATGCTCTCGCCAATGGCCATAGGCAAGCCTACGATGACGGCTATATTGTAGTCGTGGCTGGCTACAACGATGCGTTTGAGTGCCTTCTCGCTCTCTTTAAGCAGCAGCGACTGTTGAAACATATCGCCGCACGAAGCCGACGTTATGCATAGCTCGGGAAAGACCACCACACTAACACCTTGCTCCGCAGCCGTAGCCATCATATCGATAATATGCTTGCTGTTGTAGTCACAATCAGCTACCCTTACCGATGGAGTGGCGGCGGCAACCCTTATAAGTCCAAAATTATTCATCTTGCTCTATTTTGTCCACAACTGGGCCAAGTTTATAATCACCTGCGTAGCCTTCTGCATAGTCTGCAATGAGCAGTACTCAAACTTGCCGTGGAAGTTCATGCCGCCCGCAAAGATGTTGGGGCAGGGTAGTCCCATAAACGACAGACGGGCACCATCCGTGCCACCTCGTATGGGCTTAATCTTTGGCTCCACATCTGCCATACGCATAGCCTCCACAGCCTTGTCGATAACCTGTGGATGTGGCTCCACCATCTTGCGCATATTGAAGTATTGGTCTTTGAGTGTAAGTTTCAATACACCCTCGCCATAACGCTTCTGCAATAAATCTACACAACTCCACATCATAACCTTCTTCTGCTCGAACTTCTCGCTGTCGTGGTCACGGATGATGTACGACAGGCGGGCATTCTCTACCGTGCCGTTGAAGCCTACGCAGTGGAAGAAGCCCTCGTAGCCTGTGGTGTATTCGGGACGCTGAACAACGGGCAGCAGGGCGTTAAGCTCGCACGCCACCTGAATGGCATTTATCATCTTATCCTTGGCATAGCCCGGGTGTACGTTGCGACCCTGAATCTCGATAGTTGCCGCAGCGGCGTTGAAGTTCTCGTACTCCAACTCTCCCTCTGAGCTGCCATCCATCGTGTAGGCGAAGTCGGCACCAAAGGCTGCTACGTCGAAGTAATCCACACCGCGACCAATCTCCTCGTCGGGTGTGAAGCCCAGACGAATCTTGCCGTGCTTAATCTCAGGGTGTGTCATCAGATACTCCGCCGCAGTCATAATCTCGGCGCAGCCCGCCTTGTCGTCAGCACCGAGTAGGGTAGTACCATCGGTGTGAATGAGGGTGTGACCCACAAAGCCCTTCAGTTCAGGGAACTCCTCTACCTTCATCGTCAGTGCAGCGTTGAGCTGAATATCTTCGCCATCGTAGCACTCGATGACGCGTGGCTTAACATCCTTGCCGCTCATATCGGGCGATGTATCAACGAGAGAGATAAAACCAATCACAGGAGCATTCTCATAGCCCTTTGTTGCGGGTATTGTACCCATTGCATAGCCATACTTATCAACCGTCACGTCCACCATACCGAGCGAAC
>JAZUMN010000003.1:0-14947 GCA_045603645.1 Alistipes sp.
AGTGTGAATGAGGTTGTGGGCGATACGGTGATGTACTTCCGCCGTCGTGTGCCACGCAATGTGACGCTTTCGTATAACGGGCTGGCTATGGCTCCTGTGAAGGCAAATATAAATGTGGCTCTGTTCGAGTGGGTCATCGAGAATCTGCTTAAAAATGCCCTCGACGCTATGCAGGGCAAGGGTGAGATAGATGTTAATCTGTGGAGTAAGGAGCACTCCGTGGTTATCGATGTCAGCGACACGGGCAAGGGTATAGCCAAGAGCAGCTGGAACGAAATCTTCGAGCCGGGCTTCACCACCAAGACCCGAGGCTGGGGCTTGGGTCTGTCGCTCTCGCGCCGCATCATCAGGGATTACCATCACGGCAAGATAGGTGTTGTAAGGTCGGAATTAGGTCACGGAACGACATTCCGTATAGAGTTAAAACGGGTTGAGGAGTAATGGCACAGCATACAGACATACTACCATCGGGTCTTGACACTCTTTCGGAGAAGGCACTCTGTCGTCTCACAGAGCGTTGGACGGGGTCGTTGCACTCCTCCGATGCGCTGCTTGACGAACTCTCACAGTCGGAGGCCACATCATCGGCTACGTTTGACAATATCATCGAGCAGTGGCGCCTCTCGCGTGAGGTATATCACGAGGCTGCGGTTGAGTCTGTGCTGGGCGGGGAGACTGCCTACGCATCGGGGACGATGAGTGTCGGCGAGCAGCCCGTGGCAGCGGCGGTCGATATAGAGCAACTGTTACAGCCTATCGGGGAGTCGGGCATAGGCGAGTGGATGCCGCTAATGTATAATCTGCTGGTTGTGGCGGTGGTTATATTTTACATCTTCTGCATCTATCGTTACTTTGACGACATAGCAGTTCTCTTCCGCTCGGTTTTTCAGCGTCAGGTCGTCTCGCACGACAGGGCCGAGGAGCGTCGCCACAGCGATATATTCTACGGCTCGCTGGGTAAACTATTCCTGCTGGGTGTGGCGTTTGTGAGTGTGCTCACGTCTATGTTTCTGTGGCGTGCAGACGCCCTTTTGGAGCCTTCGCAGTTGTTCTATGCGCCCTTTGTCGTTGTGGCGCTGTTTGTTGTGATTGTTATGGCGCAGTATGCCCTGATGTTCATCATAGGCTTCGTTACGCAATCTGTGTACGAGGTGTCGGCACTTATGCGCATACGACTGATATATTTTGTTATGGCTGTTGTGCTGGTTGCCCCCATACTCCTTGTGTCGCAAATGGGTGTGGGTGAGGGCTATCGGGGATGGCTCAGTGTGGGCTATATAGCCTCATCGTTGGTGCTTGTTTTATTTGTTAGAGAGAGTATAGGGTTCTTTATTTCAAAAAAAGTTTCGATTTTGCATTGGATTTTGTACCTTTGCGCCGTCGAAATTTTACCTTTGACACTTTTGTGGCAGGGGGTGATAAGACTTGCGTGAGAAAAGAATTGAAAAATGGAAAAGATAAAAAGAGTTTTGGTGTCGCAGCCTCGTCCTGCGGTGATTGAGAAGTCACCCTTTCACGAGCTTTCGACAAAGTATAGTGTTGAAGTAGATTATAAGCCTCTGATTCGTGTTGTGGGTGTCAGCTTGAAGGAGTTTCGTTCTCAGCGTATCGAGATTCTTGACCACACGGCGGTAATCTTCACCTCCCGCACCACCGTAGACAGTTTCTTCAAGGTGTGTGAAGAGGCGCGCATCACCGTTCCCGAGACGATGAAGTATATATGTAACACCGAGGCTGTTGCGCTCTACCTGCAAAAGTATATTGTCTATCGCAAGCGTAAGATATCGTTCGCCGACGGTACGTTCACCTCATTGCTGGAACTCATCATCAAGCATAAGAACGAGCGTTTTCTTTTGGCACTCAGCGAGCCTCATAAGCCTGAGTTGCCTGAGACACTTACCAAGTTAAAGATAAATTACGATCCCGTCATTCTGGCTCTTACCGTAGCTGCCGATATGAGTGAGGTGAAGCCTTCGGATTATAATCTTATGGCCCTCTATTCGCCTTCGGACGTAAAGAGTGTGCTGGATAACTTTAAGGCAGAGGAGCTGCCCGTCATCGCCACCTTTGGTGAGGCTACGTTGCGTGCCGCTTTGGCCGCCGGTATGAAGGTCAAGGCGTCAGCACCGTCGCCTGAGGCACCCTCTATGGCTAAGGCGATAGACCTCTACCTTGCCAAGTTAAAGCGTGGCGAGGAGGTTGGTGATGCCCAGGTGCATACCGACGAGGCTAAGGAGGAGTTTATCCGCACCCAGCAGACCAAGCTGGCAAAGAAGAGCCGCGCTCGTGCCACAGCCAAATAGTATTGTTATGCCCGATTTAAGGTTGCCCCGCAGTGAGCGACTTAGGTCGCTTAAATCCATACGCCGAATGTTTGGCGAGGGCAGGGGTGGCTTTGTCTATCCGTTTCGTTATACCTTTTATGTATCGCAGCCCGATGACTCCGCCTCTGCCGAGGATGTAGCCGTGGAGCAGCGTGCCGAGCAGGTGAGTCCTGTTCAGGTGATGTTCTCGGTGCCCAAGAAGTTTCATAAGCGTGCCAATAAGCGTAATCTGTTGAAGCGCCGCACGCGTGAGGCTTACCGTCTGAGCGAGGGGCGTAAGCAGCTGCGTGAGAAGGTAGGGCAGAGGGCAAGGAGCATAGACCTTGCATTAGTATATTCTACCAAGGAGGAGCACTCTTATTCAACCATCAGCAATGTCGTACAGCGAATTTTGGAGCAGGTGTGCTCGTCTATCTAAGCGCATAGCGATATTCCCGTTTGTGGCGTTGGTGAGGTTTTATCAGTTGTGCATCTCACCCCTTACGCCTTCGGCGTGTCGCTTTACCCCCACCTGCTCGCAATATGCCATTGAGGCGCTGCGCAAGCACGGCCTGATAAAGGGCTTGTGGCTCACCATAAGGCGTCTTTTGCGTTGTCATCCGTGGGGAGGGAGTGGGTATGACCCCGTGCCGTAGAAGTTGCCTAACAAGGTGATTTCTGCGTTGTGCTTGTGCTCGAAATCCTCACATACGATAAGTATGCTGCGGTTCCTCACACTGCGCGAGCCTTGAAATCCCTCTTGTTATGCAACTTCTAACCATCCCCAACAAGGTGATTTCTGCGTTGTGCTTGAACCATTTATACCAAGAGAAGAATCTGTCTAACAAGGCTCCTTTGGCATCTGCCTTGTCTGAAAAATGCTCATTTACGCCGAGTAAACTGCGCTTTTTCATCCTGCGAGCAGCTTCAAAATAGCTCTTGTTATACAAATTCTAAAAAAGCGAGGCTGTCCAAAAACTTGTTGGACAGCCCCGTTCTTGTTATTACTTATAGTTATTATTTGCCGTGCTCCTGTCCGCAGAGTGAACAAGTGTACTTGGCAGGGTAGTTTACGGTTACACCAGCAACCTCACGAAGACCCTTAACTGCAATTTGGTCACCACCAATAAGCTGATCAAAAGGAATGCAGTTGTAGTGGTTATCAACACACTGTGAGTGGTCGAAGTCTTCTGGTAGACCACCATAAGCAAAGCCTGGCTCTACGCGCATGCCACGTCCGCCATTGAGTCCAGGCGTAGGCTCGCAGTAGTGGTAGTTCATCCAGTCACCATAGTTTACAGTCACATTCTTACAAGAGATGTTGTACTTCGACAAGTCAGGGTAGTTTGTGCCGTCAATTGTTGTAGTTGCCTCGCAACGACCGATAATCATACCACACATACGATAGTTATAGTAGTCGTACGATGCTGTACAATCGTTGTAGGCATCAATGCGGCAGTTAATCTCAACATTCTCGAAGTTGTATGTTGCGCCTGGCTCCGCCTGACCCACGATACCACCTATTGAAGAGTCGAACGAGCCCCAAAGACCGCCAAGAACTACATCTGCACCAAGCTTGATGTTCTTGAATGTGTAGTTACCTGCGCCTGACCAGCCGATGATACCACCACAACCATTGTTGTATGTGCCAATGCCGCCGCTCTTAATCTCAATATCCTCAAATACACAAGTGCCTGTTGCGCTACCTGCAATGTAAGAGATATCGCCACCCTCTACCTGTGCCTCATGACCTTCCAAAACAACGTTCTTTACAGTTGCGCTCTCCAATTCAGCGAACAAGCCAAGTGAGCCATACTGTCCCCACTCATAACCAAAGTCCCAGCCGCTCTGATAGAGATTCTTAATAGAGTGACCCTGACCATCGAAAGTACCCTTGAAAGGCTCGCATATAATGCGGTTGCGATCATCGCGCTCACCTGTTGAACCAAGTGGACCGAAAGAGTTACCGTGAGTCTTGATATTGGTCAAATCAACATCAGTATTCAACTTAATGGTCTTGCCTGCAAAGTTATTCTCATCCTCGGTAATCAACTTAGAGATAGAGGCCATACCTTCATCGGCTATGATAACATAGTTGCCCTCAGGGTCAAGTGCTACGCCAGAATAGCCATCAATAGGAGTAAGAGCAATAAACTCCACGCCGTTGATGATAACCTTACCTGCGAGAGCATCTGTGCGGTGACCACCAATCAGGTTGGCGTACTCGCCATATACCGACTTGTATGTCACAGCGTTAGTGCCATTTACTGTCTGATTGAGAGTGTTGCCCTCGGTTGTGCAGTCGTTGATTTCGAGAGTCCAGCCCTCCTTACCATTCCAGCAGCCGATGAGCTCTGCGTTAGCGCGCTTGCCTGAGTTTGATGAGTTGTAAGCATTGATAGTTGTGCCTGAAACGCTTGACTGCTCGATAAGGAATGTCTTACCCTCACTGCCGCCACCTACGCTCTGCAAGAAACCGATAAGACCACCGATGTTACCACCATCCTCAGGGTTGGTTGACTCGATTGTAGAATCCACAACGTGGCAGTTGCGAACAGTCTGTGCGCAGTCGCCGTTGAAACCAAACAGACCACCTGTCTTGCCGTTACCCTGAATCTTGCTGTTCTGAACGGTGATGCCGTAGAACTCATGCTCGCCATACAGCTGACCCACAAGAGCAGCGCCATAGAAGTTAGTCTCGCCTGATGTTACAGGGCAAAGTACGGTTGCATTGTCTATTACAAGGTTCTTGAATGAGCCCTTGCCACGAACAACACCAAACAGACCCGCAGGACCCTCAGTTACCTTGGAAACTACAAAATCGCTGATGACAAAGCCCTTACCATCGAAGTTACCACGGAAGCACTTGTCCAATGATGTACCAATAGGCGCCCACTCCTTACCGCTAAGAGAGATGTTTGATGCTAAAATAACATTTTTGCCCTCGAATGAGTTAGCGCTTACAGCCTCGCCTGAACGCACAGCAGGGAGAGTGCCGTTCACAGCATTTGCAAACCAGGCAAGCTGCTCTGCATTTGAGATAACGTAGTCGCCATCAGCATTTACGCCGGCTGGCTGAACAGTAGAGCCATCCCAAGACTGACCGATATCGCCGTCAGGAGTACCGTCGATAACGATATTGAAGTCAACAGCGCTGGTCAAAAGACGACCCAAGATGTTGGTACGGTAGTTACGCTTGTAGTTTACCGAAGGGATAGCAACATCGGTATTAACCTCGTTGCCATTGGTATCCTTCAATGAGAATGTAAGCTCGGTAACGTCAGCCTCAGTGTTTGCCAGGATGTAGTTGGCAGCGATATACTCATAATCAACCTTGTTCACTGTAAGGTCGTTGCCTGGAAGAGTGTTGTAGTCAAAATTAACAGCGACAGAGGTTGGCTCAGAAGCTACACCATCGTACAGAGCAAGCTTTGTGTAAACGTTTGTAAGGGTAACCTTTGACTCGCCAATCTCAACGCCCAGAGCCTTGGCAGCCTCAACATCGGCCTTGGTAGCACCGAGGTTAATCTGTGCAAAAGGACGGCGCAAAGTAATATTCTTAACAGCTGGGCCTGTGACCTCAATCTCCTCACAAGCATAGAATGCGTCGTACTTCTCGTTGTTTGACTCGTCGGTGCCGTATGTAACAGTTACAACGCTGTTGTCACGGTCGAAAGTGTAAGGAGCCTTGTCGCTTTGTGCCCAGAAAGCAACCTTGTAAGTCTGACCCTTAACCAAGTCCAATTTAACGGTAGCCTTGTTGCCTGAAACAGCTACGTTATCCTCGTAAGGATACCCTGTAAAGAGGTTACCATTTGTGTCGTAGATAGCGTAGTTCAGGACATTTGCCTGAGAGCCATCACCCACGGTACGGCTGACCTCAATAGGAAGGTTTGCCGAGAATGTCACAGCAACAGTCTCGTCCGATGCGCTAAGAGAGTCGTAGTCCTTGGCGCAACCTGCCATAAGCAGCACCGCTGCCATGGCGAAAGATAAAAATCTTCTCATAGTTTAACCTGTTTTTTAATTGTTGAAATAGTGAATTATATTCTCTTTTTGTGTTTATTGCACTAAAATTTCAACTGTTGTAAAGAAGATTTTACGCCCGTAACTGACTGATAGTCACTTAATTAAAGTCGAAAATCCCCCCCCCGAAATTTTCGGGAGAGGGATTCTTTACAAGTCTCACCGCAAAAGTAACTATTTTTAGTCAAAATGCAACAATTTTAGACTTTTTTTTACAATTTTTTATTCCTGAAAGTGCAAGTGATGCAATAACTTTCTTGGTTTGTAGTGCTCGTTTGGAATCGTAAATGTTATAATTTGAAACCGAAAATATGGGCAAAGAGGCAAAAAGTTTTGCAATGGAGTAAATTTGCTATATATATCATAATAAAAGAGTTGCACGATTTTTTTTCGTCCAACTCTTTGCGTTTGATGGCTATTCGGAATTCAGTTGTGGGGTGTGCGCCAATCGTTCAACAACGCGAACACAGCGTGCACGATTGGAGCGATGTCGTGAGTTGAGAATACTCTTCTCCATACATATATAATAAAAATGCTACAAAAGATGTATTAGTGCTTGAATTCTTCTTTTGAGGGCTTGGTCTTCTGAAAAACAAAAATACAGGGTGCCCAACAAGATTCTTGGACACCCTCGCTTGATAAAGCCTGCTGAAATGGCTCGGCTATCTCTATGCCAGATGTTTTACTCGGTCGATAAGCTCCTGACCCAGGGCACTCTTGACGTCTATGTGCTCGACGATGGCTTTCACAAACTCGTTGCTCTCGAAATCGCCTCTCACCTGCTCGAAGTCGAGGTCTTTCTCCGTGCGGCTGCCATCGGCTCCAAAGCCTGTGCGGGCGGCCAATGAGAACTCCTTGCGGGCATCCTCATACACCATACGGTCGATGGAGACAACAGCCTCGCGCCACTTCTCGACAATAGAGATTATGTCGGCAGCGGTAATATCCTCAGGCTTAATGCCGTAGAACTCCTCAATCTTCTCGTATGCCCACCTCCACTCATAGGTGTAGTAGAGGTTGTGTATGCGCTCCAATTCGGCATTTATATCTTTCAACTTGTATATCTCTCCGCCCTCGATGGCGTCAATCAAACTGTCAATCTCACTCTTTGGCGCGATAAGACCCGAAATATCAACCCACTCGCCACGGCCTACTTCGGTGTCGGGCGTCAGTCGCTGACGAATCTGCTCGTTAGAGGCGAACTCCAACCCCTTTAAGCGGGTTATGATAGAGTTGCCCATAAATTTGTGTATGGCGGTGGTGTAGAGGTTTATACCCTTGTGCAGTGCCGAGTTGCGTATGTTGGCGCTGTGGAATGAGTAAACCTCCGACAGCTCGCCACTTGCCTCGCGCAGATTCTTCAACGTCTCAATGCCGCGGAACATCTTCTGCACGGTGTAGGGGCTCAGCAGGTTGTAGTTTATAAGGTCCAGCTTGCGAGGGTCGGTACGCTTATCGCGTTTTGCCCACTTCTGCGCATCGCGTATCGTGCCTACCGAGCGCAGGTTTACACCCGGCACAAGGAACGTGGCGTTGTTCTGCTCGATGAGGTATGAGAAGGGCAGGTTCGACGTGTCGGAGTGTGTTACGTGTCTGCCCATAACCAATGAGAATGCTCCTACGCGTGAGGGCCACAGGATGTATGAGTCCGAGGTGGTCTTGGCTCCGCGCTCCATAGCTCCCTGATGTATGGGTCCCAGCTTGTACATATGGTTGCTCTGGTTTGAGCCTGAGCCGGCATTCATAAACGAGAACATACCGGCTATGAGGAGCGTTGATTTATGGTGTGTGACGGTGTAGGGCCCTGCAAATATTGAGCACGCCTCGCCATTCTCGCCCTGGCAGTTGCAGAAGAAGAGCGAGTCCGAAGCCGAGTAGTGGTGCCCGAGCACGCACGACTGCCCTACGAAGCAGTTGTGGATGGTTGCGCCGCTGTCGATTTTCGAGCCACTCGAAATGATGAAGTTGTCACAAATAACACCTCGGCCGATATATACGGGGGCGTCGTTGTTGCTGTTTATGCCTCCGTTGCTCAGACGACTTGCACCCTCTATGAGGCAACCATCGCCTATGCGTACGCTCTTTATCGAGCCTGTGTTGGTAATCAGCACGTTACGGCCTATGCTGCCCATCGTTGAGGAGTGTTTCTGCGCATAGAAGGCGGTGATTTCGCGCAGCTTTGCGATGAGCTTTGGACGGTGGCGATACAGAGCCATCAGGTAGGCTACGTGTGCCGACAGCTTGTCGCTTATGCTCACCTCTCTGCCGCCCGTTTCGTTCAGCACGGCAATCTCTATTCCGTTGCCGAAATTAGACTCGCCATCGACAACTATCAGGTCGCAGTTCTCGATGATTGAGCCCTCGCCGATGGAGTAGTTCGCGATGTAGTTGTTTATGTTTTCAACTATGCAGTTATCCTCTATGCGGGTGTTGTGCAGCGCAGCGTTCCTTACGCCCGAGTGCTTCACAATGCCTCCGGGGCGTGTGAACGAGGCGTCAAAAAGTCCCAGCTCGATGTCGCCCGAGAAGCGTGTGTTGTGGATATATGTTGCCTGAAAGCCATCCTTAACCTTCACCCTCTGCCAATCCTCGGCAGAGCACCCTTGCCTGCAAAGCTGCTCAATCTCACTCTCTAACAGATGTCTGTGTGTCATAAACCTGTGTATGAAGTTATCCAATTATGCAAAGATACTAAAATAATCTTAAAATCAGCAAAATGCCATCGTGATTTGTCGCGTGGCGCCGTGCCAAATGAAAAATGTGGATATCCCGTTTTGCCTGAATATCCACATTTTACTCTCTTGTTATCCCTCTTTGTTAAGCATTTCCCATAGGGCCCATATTCATAATGGGGTCTTCGGTAGAGTGAGGCTTTACAATCTCTATCTTGGCTATGTTGCTCTCGTAACGGGTTATGTTGTCTTGCAGCGACAGCAGCAGTCGCTTGGCGTGCTCGGGAGTCAGTATCACACGATTCTTGACCTTTGCCTTCTTTATTCCGGGCAGGAGTGTGGCGAAGTCGATTATAAACTCCGATGTAGAGTGCGATATGACGGCCAGATTTGAGTAGTTGCCCTCGGCAACCTCTTCGGTGATTTCAAGTTCGATGCCGGGGTTTTGCATTTCTGTCATAGGAAATCTGTTTTTTAGGTTCACGCAAAAATACACACTCTTTGTTGTGAATATCTTTTTTGAAGGTTAAAGTTTTCCATAATTTATTAACAAAATAGGCTTGTTGCGGTGGTTTGTACAGGGCAAAAATTACGCCACAATGGTTTTGTGTAATATTGTTGATAAAATTCAAACAAGAGCCTTAATATTTCATATTAAATTCCTAACTTTGTGGCCGAAAATAGTTGCTTATGATAGCGAGTACAATCGACATATTACTTCGAGGTGTTGGTGTGGGCCTGGCCTCGTCAATTACGGTGGGTCCTGTGGCGGTGCTGTGCATACAGCGTACGCTGAGCAAAGACCTTAAATCGGGCCTGGTTTCGGGTATGGGCGTAGCCGTGGCAGATATGCTTATGGCCATCATCGCCTACTTCTTTTACTCGATGCTTCAAGCGCGGATTGAGGAGTATAGTGCCATCTTGCAGGTGGTGGGCGGAATCTTTGTTGTGATTGTGGGTGTCTGCATCTTTGTCCAGAATCCTGTGCCTCAGATACGCCGCAACCGTGCAGGCAAGAGCAATCTGTGGCAGGACTTCTCGTCTATGTTCCTCTTTACGCTTGCCAACTTTGTGATTGTCGTGCCCTACCTTCTGGCGTTCTTTGCGATGTTTAATGTGGGTCTTGAATCGGGTAGCGGCGATGTGGCGTCGCTTGTGCGTAGCGTGGTGACTATCGGAGGTTTTTTTGTGGGGGCTATGACGTGGTGGTGTCTGCTTACCTCTGCCATAAACTATTTCCGCCGCAGGTTCCGCCCACGACATATGCTCACCATAAACCACGTTGCAGGTGTTGTGATAGGAGTTCTGGGCATTTACACCATCCTCTCTACATTTTTTAACATCTTACCTTAACAATGAAAGAGAAGAAGATAATTATTGCTATCGACGGTTTCTCGTCGTGTGGCAAGAGCACCTTTGCCAAGAGCATAGCGGCAAAGCTGGGATACATCTTTATCGATACGGGTGCAATGTACCGTGCCGTGACGCTCTATGCTCTTGACCACGGAGCTATTGTCGGCGGTGAGGTCGATGCTGCGAAGGTTGTGGAGTTGCTGCCACAAATCAACATATCGTTTCAGTTCAACCCCGAGCGCGGAGCCAGCGACATATATGTAAACGGAGAGTATGCCGAGTCGCGTATCAGGAGCATTGAGGTTAGCGGTGCTGTGAGCCGCGTGAGTTCCATACGTCAGGTGCGCGAGAAGCTGGTTGCCTTGCAGCAACAGATGGGTAGCGCCCGAGGTGTTGTTATGGATGGCCGCGACATAGGCACGGTCGTATTCCCTTCGGCAGAGATGAAAATATTTATGACTGCCGATGCTCGTGTGAGGGCGGAGCGACGCTATGCCGAACTCTCGGCCAAGGGTGATAAGGTGACCTTTGACGAGGTGCTTGAAAATGTCATCTCGCGCGATGAGGCGGATATGAATCGTGAGATATCGCCTCTCAGCAGGGCTGAGGATGCCATCGAACTCGACAACAGCTATATGAGTGTCGAGGAGCAGATGGCGTGGTTTATGGAGCAATATAAGCAAATCGTAGAGTAGTATGCACGTTGAGATAGACCAGAATTCGGGTTTTTGCTTTGGCGTGGTGCGGGCCATCACCAAGGCCGAGTCGGCGCTACAGGAGCTGGGCTGTGAGGTCTATTCTCTGGGCGATATAGTCCATAACCGTATGGAGGTGCAACGCTTGGAGGGGTTGGGGTTGCGTACCGTTACGCACAATGATATGCCCTCACTCGGTGGCAAAGACCTCTTCATCCGTGCTCACGGCGAGCCTCCGACCACATTTCGCCGTGCCGAGGAGCTGGACATACGGATTATTGATGCCACCTGCCCTGTTGTGGCGCAGTTGCATCGTAAGGTTGTGTCGGCGTATGAGAAGATGCAGGCTGTGGCGGGTCAGGTTGTCCTGCTGGGCAAGCGGGGTCACGCCGAGGTTGTGGGTCTTACGGGTCAGGTTGAGGATAATGTCATTGTTATAGAGAGCGAGGAGGATTTGTCGCTGATAGATTTCTCGCGCCCTGTCTTTTTTCTTTCGCAGACGACGCAGAGTGTAGGGCTCTTCTGGCGTTTGGCCGAGGCGATGAAGCAGCGTTTCGGGAGTGAGGATATGCTCGTTGTCGATGATACGATATGCCGTCGTGTCTCCAACCGCGAGAGGGCGCTGGGGGAGTTTGCGCAGCGTTTCGATGTTGTGATTTTTGTCTGTGGCAAGAAGTCCAGCAATGGCAAGGTGCTCTTCGATGTGTGCCGCAGGGCCAATGCCAGGGCTTACAACATAGAGGAGGAGGGCGAACTGCAAGCCGAATGGTTTGCGGAGTGCGGGAGCGTAGGCATTTGTGGCGCAACATCTACCCCTGCGTGGTTAATGGAGAGGGTGGCAAGCGCCATAAAGGAGAAGTTTGATAAGTAACGAATGTTTGATTATGAGATATTTAATTAGAGCAGTGAAATATTTGGCAGCCTTCTGCGTTTTGTATCTGGGCGTTGTGTGGCTGAGTGTGATGACCAATGGTATGGGTGTCAGCGTGTGGGATTATGTTGTGGCAACCCTTTCCACAGAGCGTGGCAAGCTGCTTGTGGCTGTTGTTGTGCTCCTCTCGGCGGCATATCCAAGCTTCGGCTTTGTGGTGCGTCGCACAAGGTGGGATATGAAGGCCGATGCCGAGGGTCTGGTGGAGTTGTTTGCGGCGGCAGGCTTCAAGCTTAAACACCAGAGCGAGGGCAGGATGGTCTTTCGCCCGACAAATATTATAGACCGTATGGTTATGCTCTTCGAGGATGAGATTGTCGTGGAGCAGCAGGGCGAGGAGATTGCCATCAGCGGCATACGTCGCGGTGTGGCAAGGATAATTTACCGATTGGGATAAGCAGTAAAGTTTGGTTATGAAAAAGATATTGTTTCGTGTGAGTGTCGTGTCTCTGCTGTTGGCAGCCGTTGTTGTGGGCATTCGTGCGACCAAAGATGATATGGGCCTGGGGCGCAATATGGAGATTATGGTCAATATGATGCGCGAACTGAGCCTGCAATATGTCGATGAGGTTAGTGCTGATAAACTTATGAGTGACGGTGCTCAGGGTATGGTGAGCAACCTCGACCCCTACACCCAGTATATGTCTGAGGAGGAGATGAACGACTTCGAGCTTATGGCTACGGGTAAGTACGGCGGCATAGGTGCCACGATACGAATGAAACGCGACAGCAGTGGAGTTGTCATCGCCCAGCCGTATAAGGGTTCGCCCTCGGATAAGGCGGGTTTGAAGATAGGCGATAAGTTTGTACGCATCAACGGCGAGGATGTCACTAAGTGCACCACGGCAGAGATATCGTCTAAGCTTAAAGGCACGCCCGGCACTAAGATTAAGCTTGCTGTGCGTCGTCTGCTCACTGGAAGGGTCGAGGAGATGGAGCTCACCCGTGCCCGCATTGCCATTCCGGGTGTCCCCTACGCAGGCTTCATTGCCGAGGGTATAGTCTACATACGTCACGCCGACTTTACCGAGGGGTGCTATGACGATATGCGTGCAATGGTTGAGCGTCTGCGACAGGAGCAGCCAATAAAGGGTGTGGTGCTCGACTATCGCGACAATGGCGGCGGCAGCGTTGGCGAGGCCGTGAAGATTTTAGGTATGTTTCTGCCTAAGGGCAGCAAGGTGCTCACAATGAAAGGGCGCTCGAAACAGTCGCTGCGCGAGTATGCCACCGATACAGCCCCTGTGCTTGGCGAGGTGCCTGTGGTGGCACTTATAAGTGGCTCGTCAGCCTCGGCCTCGGAGATTGTGTGCGGAGCCTTGCAGGATATGGACCGTGCCGTGCTTATGGGGCAGCGCTCCTATGGTAAGGGTCTGGTGCAGTCGGTTGTGCCTGTGGGTTATAATGCCTACCTGAAACTCACCACAGCCAAGTATTACATCCCTTCGGGCAGATGTGTGCAGCGCATAAACTACCTGCATCAGGGTCAGGAGCAGGAGGCTGTTGTGCCCGACTCGCTCATCAACGAGTTTACGACCCGCAATGGTCGCAAGGTATATGACGGCAAGGGTCTTATGCCCGATGTGAAGGTCGATTCGGAGTATATCTCCACGTTTGCTGTGCTGCTCTACAACCTGGGCTTTATTGAGGATTTCCTTGACGAGTATATGCGCCGTCATCCCGATATGCAGGTCGATAACAAGACCTTCTCTATAAGCGATGCCGACTATGAGGAGTTTATTGAGTTTATGGCAGACAAGGATGTGCCCTACCAGTCGCGTACGCGCGATGCGCTGGAACTCTTGAAAAAGACCTCTAAGCAGGAGCGTTATGACGACGCCTTTATTGAGGACCTGACGCAGATAGAGTCTAAGCTCAGAGACCAGAAGATGGATAACCTGCGTCACTACCGCGCCGAGATTCAGGACCTTATAAACAGCGATGTGGTGCTGCGTCACAACTACTACGAGGGTGTTGTGGAGTATAACCTGCGCTCGGACAGCACCGTGATTAAGGCCGTAGAGCTACTTGGCGACAGTGAGCGTTACAATAAGATATTGAGCGAGCAGGATACGCAGCGTAACTAATATGAAGTTGCCCATTCACATAAAGATATCGTTCCGCAGTCGTATGTCGATACTCATCATCGGCATTGCGCTTGCGGCGTTGTCGCTGTTTTATAACTACCGCCTGGCAGATGTGCTGCGGCAGAAGGAGCAGAACGATGTTGCGCTGTGGGTGGCGGCTATGGAGCGTGTGAGCCGTGATGCCTTCGGAAACTACCGCACCGACCCCCTTATCTCGCATATTGTAAGCACGCAGAACAACATCCCCTTCATTATCACGGATGAAAACCTGTCGCTTATTGTGAGCAACCGCATCGAGGAGGATGTGCTGCGTGACCCCGATAAGTTCCGCCGTAAGCTTGATGAACTTACCGAGCAGAACACACCCCGCACGGTGCGTATGATGTGGTCGCAGGGGCATAGCCACATAATCTTCTACGGGCGTTCGCAGCTCCTGACGGCACTCTACTATTTCCCCTATGCGCAGTGGCTTATCATCGCCATCTTCATAGTCTTTGCACTCATAGCCCTGCAATCCACCAAGCAGGATGAGCAGAACAGGGTGTGGATAGGCCTGGCGAAGGAGACTGCCCACCAGCTGGGTACCCCCACCTCGTCATTGCTGGGGTGGATTGAGTATCTGCGCACGCAGCCGATAGAGCCTTCGGTTGTTGAGGAGATGAACAAGGACCTCGCGCACCTGATGAAGATTGTGGACCGCTTCTCGAAGATTGGCTCCGAGGCGGTGCTGCAACCTACGAGTGTGAATGAGGTTGTGGGCGATACGGTGATGTACTTCCGCCGTCGTGTGCCACGCAATGTGACGCTTTCGTATAACGGGCTGGCTATGGCTCCTGTGAAGGCAAATATAAATGTGGCTCTGTTCGAGTGGGTCATCGAG
>JAZUMN010000004.1:0-28547 GCA_045603645.1 Alistipes sp.
AAGGTTGCCGAGATGGTGTTGGAGAGGGCTAAGCCTATGGTTGAGTGCGGACACGACGTAGTCATCCTGCTGGACTCTATCACTCGACTGGCGCGTGCCTACAACTCTGTGCAGCCCGCCTCGGGTAAGGTGTTGTCGGGAGGTGTGGATGCCAACGCCCTGCACAAGCCCAAGCGTATCTTCGGTGCGGCGCGTAACACCGAGGAGAAGGGCTCACTTACAATCATCGCCACAGCCCTCATCGACACGGGCTCAAAGATGGACGAGGTAATCTTCGAGGAGTTCAAGGGTACGGGTAATATGGAGTTGCAGCTCGACCGCAAGCTCGCCGACAAGAGGGTATATCCAGCCGTGAATGTCATCGCTTCGGGTACTCGTCGTGAGGACTTGCTGCTCTCGCGTGAGGTTATGAGCCGCACCTGGATTATGCGTAAGTACCTCTCTGAGATGACTACCGTCGAGGCTATGGAGTTCTTGCAGAAGCAGATGGGTATGACCGAGTCAAACGAGGAGTTTCTGGCCACAATGAACCAGTAGTGTGCCGTCAGTAGGCGGAAGAGGTGCAAATAAGAAATTTTAAGAGTTAATTTTGTATAATCTCCACGAATAAATCGTATATTTGCATAATCTAATCTTGGGCAGATATGGATTTTATACCATTTACAGTAATTGACCTTATAGATATCGTTCTGGTGGCATCGATAGTCTTCGGACTGTATCGTATGTCACGAGGCACCAATGCCCCCTATATTTTGACGGGCATTGTGGCTATATATGTGTTGTGGGTTATTGTGAAGGCTCTTAATATGGAGCTTCTGCAAGCCATTCTGGGTCAGGTTATTAACGTCGGTGTAATAGCCATAATCATACTCTTCCAGCCCGAGTTGCGTCACTTCTTGCAGATGATTGGCCGCAGACAGGGCAGTTTTAACTTTATAAATAAGATATTTAACCTGCGAAGCGGTCAGGAGCCTGCTCTGCAACCCATCATCACAGCGTGTGCCGAGATGTCGGCAACAAAGACTGGAGCACTCATTGTTCTGGCGCAGCGCAGCGATTTGAGCGATATTGTCGAGGGTGGCATAACCGTTGATGCACGTCTGTCGGTTGCCTTGCTCGAAAACATATTCTTCAAGAATGCCCCTCTGCACGATGGTGCTGTCATCATTCACAACGACAGAGTGCTGGCAGCCAAGTGTATCCTGCCCGTGACGCAGTCGGCCGTGCCTAAGTCTTATGGTACACGTCACCGCGCAGCAATAGGTCTGACGGAGACTTCGGATGCTATCGTGGTAGTTGTGTCGGAGGAGACCGGAGGCATTTCGGTTGCTTTTGGAGGTCAGATTGAACGCGACATAGAGCCTCGCGACCTGCTGGATGCCATATCAAAGCACTTTGTGACTAAGTCGCGCGAGGAGCAGACCAAGAATGAGGATAAAGATACAGTAAAGGAGAACGCAGCATGAAAATAGCACTTCCCACACGCGATGGCCGCATAGACGACCACTTTGGACATTGCCATCACTACACAATCTGCACTGTTGAGAATGGTCAGGTTACAGCAACCGAGGAGCTCCCCTCTCCGCAAGGTTGCGGTTGCAAGTCGGGCATAGCCGCCGACCTGCAAAGAATGGGAGTGGAGGTTATGCTTGCAGGCAATATGGGCGATGGGGCACTCAATAAATTGTCAGCACACGGCATACGCGTCATCAGAGGTTGCCGTGGCGATATTGACACCGTCATACGCAGTTTCCTTGCCGGCTTTATTCTTGATTCGGGGGTGGGGTGCAACCATCACGAATGCGGAGAACATTAGCCTTGCTGCTTCAATAGAGATAAGAAACAGGTTGCCTTACCCTGCGGGGTTGGGCAATTTTTTTTGCTGTCTGATGGCAACGCCATTGCCTCACCAGGTTTGTCATCTGTCAGTGTTTATCAGCCAAAATGGCAGTCTTTGAGGTCTGTTGGCAGTATTTTTACGCCATAATAGCCTATTTTTGCTCGGTTTGTGGTTTGGTACAGCGTTTGTTTATAGTAATTGCAACCACGGATTGTGGATTTTGCACAGAAAGAATGGATAAAAAATAAACAAATAACAAATTACAATTATGGGAAAGATTATTGGTATTGACTTAGGTACAACAAACTCTTGCGTTGCGGTAATGGAGGGTAATGAGCCCGTTGTTATTCCAAACGCAGAGGGACATCGCACAACTCCTTCGGTTGTTGCATTTACTGATGGTGGCGAGCGTAAGGTGGGTGACCCTGCCAAGCGTCAGGCTATCACCAACCCCAAGCGTACGGTGTTCTCAATCAAGCGCTTTATGGGTGAGACTTACGACAAGGTTACAGCCGACATCGCTCGTGCTCCTTACTCTATCGTCAAGGGCGACAACAACACTCCTCGTGTAGATATCGACGGTCGTCAGTACACTCCACAGGAGATTTCGGCAATCACATTGCAGAAGATGAAGAAGACTGCCGAGGATTACCTGGGTCAGGAGGTTACCGAGGCTGTTATCACCGTTCCTGCTTATTTCTCTGACTCACAGCGTCAGGCTACTAAGGAGGCAGGTGAGATTGCTGGCTTGAAGGTACGTCGTATCATCAACGAGCCTACGGCAGCTGCCCTGGCTTACGGTCTGGATAAGAAGGATACCGAGATGAAGGTAGCCGTATATGACCTTGGTGGTGGTACATTCGATATCTCTATCTTGGAGTTGGGTGACGGTGTGTTCGAGGTTAAGACAACTAATGGCGATACCCACCTTGGTGGTGATGACTTTGACCACGTTCTTATCGACTATATGGCGGAGGCTTTCAAGGCTGAGCACGGCGTAGATTTGCGTCAGGACCCTATGGCGTTGCAGCGCTTGAAGGAGGCTGCCGAGAAGGCGAAGATTGAGCTCTCGTCAACCACTACGACAGAGATTAACCTGCCATACATTATGCCCGTAAACGGCATTCCACAGCACTTGGTGATGTCGCTTACACGCGCTAAGTTCGAGCAGTTGTGCGACCACCTGGTACAGAAGACCATCGAGCCTTGCAAGATTGCGTTGCGTGATGCAGGCCTGTCGGCAAACGACATCAACGAGGTTATCCTTGTAGGTGGCTCTACTCGTATCCCAGCTATCCAGAAGGTTGTAGAGTCGTTCTTCGGCAAGGCTCCTAACAAGTCGGTAAACCCTGACGAGGTGGTGGCTATCGGTGCTGCTATTCAGGGTGGTGTCCTCACAGGCGAGGTTAAGGATGTGCTTTTGCTTGACGTAACTCCATTGTCACTCGGTATCGAGACTCTGGGTGGTGTCTTCACAAAGCTTATCGAGGCTAACACAACCATCCCTACACGCAAGAGCGAGGTATTCTCAACTGCGGCAGACAACCAGCCTTCGGTGGAGATTAACGTATGCCAGGGTGAGCGTCCTATGGCACGTGACAATAAGTCTATCGGCCGCTTCCACCTTGACGGCATCCCAGCCGCTCCACGCGGTGTGCCACAGATTGAGGTTACATTTGACATCGACGCCAACGGAATTCTGAACGTATCGGCTAAGGATAAGGGCACAGGCAAGGAGCAGAAGATTCGCATCGAGGCTTCATCAGGTCTGACTGAGCAGGAGATTCAGCGTATGCATGACGAGGCTAAGGCCAACGAGGAGAAGGATAAGGCTGAGAAGGAGCGCATTGAGAAGATTAACGCTGCCGACTCAAATATCTTCGCTACCGAGAAGCAGCTCAAAGAGTACGGCGACAAGATTCCTGCCGACAAGAAGTCAGCTATCGATGGTGCGTTGGCAAAGCTCAAGGAGGCGCACAAGAATCAGGATGTAGCCGCTATCGACACCGCTATCGCAGAGCTTAACACAGCTTGGCAGGCGGCATCGCAGGACCTCTACGCAGCACAGCAGGCACAGCAGCAGGCGCAGGGTGGTGCTCAGCAGCAGGGTGCTGATGCAGGCGCAGGCCAGCAGGGTGCTCAGCAGCCTGAGGATGTAGAGTTTGAGGAGGTTAAGTAATCGCCAAGGTTACCTTAATTAAGTAATATTATTTGGAGGTGTTGCCCACAGGTGACACCTCTGTTTTTTTCATCCTGCGAGCAGCTTCAAAACAGCTCTTGTTATACAAATTCAAGAAAAAGAGGTTGTCCTTCAAAAACTTGTTGGACAACCTCTTCTCTCATTATCTCTCGGGGGAATTACTCCTCCATCAAAAGCTCCAGCATCTTGATAGATGACTTCGCGATAGGAGTACCTGGGCCGAAGATGGCGGCTGCACCATCCTGGTACAACTCCTCGTAGTCCTGTGCTGGGATGACACCACCCACAACAACGATGATATCCTCGCGACCAAGCTTTTTGAGCTCGGCAATAATCTGTGGTACCAATGTGAGGTGACCCGCAGCGAGTGAAGATACACCTACGATGTGTACGTCGTTCTCCACAGCCTGCTTTGCTGCCTCCTCGGGAGTCTGGAACAATGGACCCATATCCACGTCGAAACCAACGTCAGCATAGCCCGTTGCTACAACCTTAGCACCGCGGTCGTGACCATCCTGACCAAGTTTGGCAATCATAATACGTGGCTGACGACCCTCCTTCTTGGCAAACTCGGCACACATAGCCTTTGCCTTCTCGAAATCTGCATCCTGCTTCATACCTGATGAATATACTCCGCTAATTGAACGAATAACGGCCTTGTAACGACCTACAACAACCTCGCAAGCGTCTGAAATCTCACCCAGCGTTGCGCGTACCTTAGCTGCCTCAACAGCCAATTCGAGCAAGTTGCCCTTGCCTGTCTTGACGCACTCGGTGATGGCTGCCAAAGCCTTATCAACGGCTGCCTGGTCACGGTTAGCACGCAACTCCTGCAAGCGCTTAACCTGGCTCTCGCGTACGGCAGTGTTATCCACGGCCAGGATGTCGATAGGAGCCTCTTTCTCCAAGCGGTACTCGTTAAGACCGATAATCTTCTGCTCGCCAGAGTCGATACGGGCCTGAGTGCGAGCCGCAGCCTCCTCAATACGCATCTTAGGAATACCTGTCTCGATAGCCTTGGCCATACCGCCGAGCTTCTCAACCTCCTCGATGTGTGCCCACGCCTTGTGTGCAATCTCGTTGGTGAGGGCCTCGACATAGTAAGAACCAGCCCAAGGGTCAACCTGACGGCATACGTTTGTCTCCTCCTGGATGTATATCTGGGTGTTACGAGCAATACGAGCCGAGAAGTCGGTAGGCAGTGCGATAGCCTCGTCCAGAGCGTTGGTGTGCAGCGACTGAGTGTGACCCAGGGCGGCACCCATAGCCTCGATGGCTGTACGCGCTACATTGTTGAATGGATCCTGCTCGGTGAGTGACCAGCCTGATGTCTGGCTGTGAGTACGCAGAGCGAGTGACTTAGGATTCTTGGGGTTGAACTGCTTAACAATCTTCGCCCACAACATACGCGCTGCACGCATCTTGGCAATCTCCATAAAGTGGTTCATGCCGATAGCCCAGAAGAATGACAGGCGAGGTGCGAAGGCGTCAACAGACATACCTGCGTCAATACCTGCACGCAAGTACTCCAAGCCGTCGGCCAGAGTGTAAGCCAACTCGATATCTGCCGTAGCACCTGCCTCCTGCATATGGTAGCCTGAGATAGAGATAGAGTTGAACTTAGGCATATTCTTAGATGTGTACTCGAAGATATCGGCGATAATCTTCATCGAGAACTTAGGAGGATAGATATAGGTGTTACGCACCATAAACTCCTTCAAGATATCGTTCTGGATGGTACCTGCCAGCTGGTCGAGGGTGCAGCCCTGCTCCAAACCTGTGACGATGTAGAATGCCAACACGGGCAGCACAGCACCGTTCATTGTCATTGACACAGACATCTTATCCAATGGAATGCCGTTGAACAGCACCTTCATATCCTCAACCGAGCAGATAGATACACCTGCCTTACCTACGTCACCTACTACGCGTGGGTGGTCAGCATCGTAGCCACGGTGTGTAGCCAGGTCGAATGCCACCGACAAACCCTTCTGACCTGCGGCGAGGTTACGACGGTAGAATGCGTTTGACTCCTCAGCAGTAGAGAAACCTGCATACTGGCGGATAGTCCAGGGACGCATAACATACATTGTTGAGTATGGACCACGAAGGTTAGGCGCTATACCTGCTGCATAGTTCAGGTGCTCCAACTCCTCCAAATCCTGAGCCGTGTAGTTAGCCTTAACGGGTATCTGCTCGGCTGTGAGCCAAGGCTGCTTAGCCTCAGCGGCGGCGTTGCAGCACTGTGCAGCATCGCCTGCGTATGATAAATTTTCAAATTTTGCTCTCATAATCGCTGCTTTTTAGATACCCAACTCTTTAAGATAATATTTCAGAGTGTCGAGTACGTTGCTCTTTACATTGATGAAATTGCTGATGCCCTGTGCCTCCAACTCTGGGGTGCACGCAGGAGCACCTGCTACAACCAGGATAGCCTTGTCTGCAAGTAACTCCTTAACCTTTGGAGCCACCTCGGCGTAGTCGTCGTCCGAAGCACATACAACAACGATGTCGGCCTTAGCCTCCAAAGCTGCTGCTACACCCTCCTCAACTGAATGGAAGAATGTGTTGTCCTGAACGCGGATACCTGCGCAAGCGAAGAAGTTGCAAGAGAACTGTGCACGGGCACGAGCCATAGCCAGGTTGCCGCAAGTGAGCATAAATGCCTTAGGCTCCTTGCCGCTGCGGTCAACACCCAGACGCATAGCCTCGAATGCCATAGCACCACGGTATGGAGTGAGTACGTTACCCTCAGCTTCGGGGCGTGTAACGGTCTCGGCAGTCACGGCAGTGTCGGCAACCTCGGTGAAGTTAGGATACTGGTTTGCACCGAGCAATATCTGACGACGTGTGGCAATGTTCTTATCCTTAGCCGCAGCCGAAGCCTTCACTCTCTCAACTATGAAGCCCGCCTTGTAAGCCTCAACGTAGCCACCCTTATCCTCGACTTCAAGGAAGAGCTTCCACGCCTGCTCGGCGATGTTCTTTGTGAGGTTTTCAATGTAGTATGAGCCACCTGCTGGGTCCACAACCTGGTCGAAATGTGATTCGTGCTTCAAGAGGAGCTCTACGTTGCGAGCGATGCGCTTTGAGAACTCAGTAGGCTGCTCGAAGGCGTAGTCGAAAGGCAGAACCTCCAAAGAGTGTACGCCCGAAAGTGTTGCCGACATAGCCTCGGTAGTGCCACGCAACATATTTACATATGGGTCATAAGCTGTCTGGTTCCATGTAGAGGTAACGGCGTGAGCCATCATCTTGCATGAGCACTTCTTCTCAGGATTGTAACCCTTGACGATGTTGGCCCACAGCATACGAGCTGCACGGAACTTGGCAATCTCCATAAAGTAGTTTGATGTAACGGCGAAGGTGAAACGCACCTTGCGAGCCACCAGGTCGATAGGCAGACCCATCTCGGTAAGCTTCACCAGGTAGTCGTGACCTGCGGCGAGTGAGAATGCCAGCTCCTCAACGATTGTTGAGCCTGCATTGCTGAATGTAGCACCCGACACATTCACTACGCGTATGTGCTTGTACTCTGCCGTACGCTTAATCATCGCTGCCACAGCCTCGTAGCACTCGGTGCCCTCGGCGTTGCCACAGCAGTAGATGCCCTTTGTTGAGAGGTCCTTGACGATAGGGTCGAAGATGAAGTTGATCTTCACCTCATCCTTAGCCAGGCCCAGCGCCTCAACCTTAGACATAATAAGGTTGGCAGTAGGTACGAAGTTCTTACCGCAGAAGGTGAGCTCCACGGCAGGGATGCAGATGCCCTCCAAGAGGGTGTCAATAGTCTGGGCAGTAACCTCGTCGGCAGAGCAGAAGCAGAAGCCGAGTGAATTTACGCCTGAGTTAAGGAGTGCCAAAGCCTCCTGGTTGGCTGCCTTGGGACACTTGACACTCACGGTCTGGTGTATAGCCCAGTCGTAAGAGTTGTGTGTGCCGCGAACATAAGGAAACTCGCCAGCCTGAGAGTTTAAGAAATCGATGCCTTCGAGATTCTCGGCGCGGTAGTAGGGGCGCACGTTAAATCCCTCGGCTGTTCTCCATACGAGTTTACGCTCGTAATCTGCACCTTTAAGGTCTGTTGTGATGACCGCTTCCCACTGCTCTGTGTTTACGGGTGGGAATTCGGCGAACAACTTTGCTTTTTCGGTATTAGCCATAATTGTTGGAAATTTAGTTTATTGTATGTGTTTTATAAGTGTTAGTTCGTGTTGGTCTGTGTTGGTTTTACTCTCTCCTCCTGCGAGGAATCGTAATTCACGCAAAGATAATACTTTTTATTAAAGGTAAAAAGTTTTTGTGGAAAATATTGAGCGATTACACCGTGGAATTCAAAATTAAAATTGAATTTTATGGAGTTTAAGGAACTTAGAAAGTCAGGGGAGATGCTTGCTGTTGCGTCCTCGCTAATTTCCCGAAATTCCATATATTCACCAAACTCATAAAAAATCAAAGTCAGTAAAGCAGTAACGGTATCTTCTTCTTTTGTCTTTGCAATATTCTCTTTTACGCCAAATGTTCAACTAAAACACAACAAATAGCTTGCTGTGTAGAAAATGTTGTTTTACGGGTTTTTGGCTGAAAAATAGGTCAAAATATGGAATGATAGCCTTGAAAATCGGCGTACACGCACTTTTTTAGTGTAATTTTGTAAAAAAAATGGGTTGAAAATATCCATTTAGCCGAAAAATTACTACTTTTGTGTTGTGTTTAATTTTTTAGAAAACAGTAAATTTTAATACCTTGAAAATATGTCACTGCGATTTACAATGGTGGAGGCTGCCCTTAACCACAAGGCTGTGGAGGTCAAGGCGCCAAGTTCACGTCCCTCGGATTACTTTGGCGAGAAGGTTTTTGGCCGCAATGTGATGCGTAAATATCTCGACAAGCCCACCTATGAGGCTCTGGTCGATACGATGGATAATGGCACGCCACTTTCGTTGGAGCTCGCCGACAGCGTTGCAGCGGGTATGCGTCAGTGGGCGCTGGACAATGGCGCCGACCACTACACCCACTGGTTCCAGCCTCTGACGGGCGGCACGGCCGAGAAGCACGACTCCTTCTCCGACCCCGACGGTAAGGGCTTGGTTATCGAGTCCTTTTCGGGTAAGGTGCTGGCGCAGCAGGAACCCGACGCCTCATCGTTCCCCAATGGCGGTATTCGCAACACCTTCGAGGCTCGCGGCTACTCGGCGTGGGACCCCACCTCGCCCGCCTTTATTGTTGATACTACGTTGTGTATTCCAACGGTATTCATAGCCTATACGGGTGAGGCACTCGATTATAAGGTGCCTCTGCTGCGCTCCATATCGGCGGTAAACAAGGCTGCAACCGAGGTGTGTCGTTACTTTGACAAGAGTGTCAGCGCGGTGCATACCTTCCTGGGATGGGAACAGGAGTTCTTCCTGCTGGATGAGAGTCTGTGGGCGGCACGCCCCGACCTTGTGATGACGGGACGCACGCTGCTGGGGCACGAGTCGGCCAAGAACCAGCAGTTGGAGGACCATTACTTTGGTGCTATTCCCGCCCGTGTTATGAACTTTATGAGGGAGTTGGAGGATGAGAGCCTGAAACTCGGCATACCTCTCAAAACGCGCCATAACGAGGTGGCTCCCAATCAGTTCGAGGTGGCTCCCGTCTATGAGGAGGCTAACCTTGCCAACGACCACAACCAGTTGCTGATGACCATAATGGATAAGATTGCCCGCAGGCATAACTTCCGCGTGTTGCTGCACGAAAAGCCCTTCAAGGGTATCAACGGCTCGGGCAAACACAACAACTGGTCGCTGGGTACCGATACGGGCATAAACCTGTTCAGCCCGGGCAAGAGTGCTGCCGAGAACTTGCAGTTTATAACCTTCCTGGTGAATGTTATGGCGGCGGTGTATAAGCATAACGGTTTGTTGAAGGCCTCGATAATGAGTGCTACGAATGCCCATCGCCTGGGTGCCAATGAGGCGCCACCAGCCATCATATCCACCTTCCTGGGCTCGCAGCTCTCGTCTGTGCTGGAACGTCTGGCGCGCAGCAAGGGTGACGATGCCATACGTTTCGATGCCAAGAGTGTTCTGAAAATGAGTGGCGTAGAGCAGATACCCTCCATCCTGCTGGATAACACCGACCGCAACCGCACTTCGCCCTTTGCCTTCACGGGTAATCGCTTTGAGTTCCGTGCTGTGGGCTCGTCGGACAACTGTGCTGAGTCTATCATAACCATAAATGCCGCTGTGGCGGAGCAGCTCACCGCTTTCAAGCGCGATGTGGAGGCTATACGCGCCAAGGGCGTGAAGAAGGAACGTGCCATATACGAGACGCTTAAAAAGCTCATCAAGTACTGCCGAGCCATACACTTCGACGGCAATGGCTACTCCGAGGAGTGGAAGGCTGAGGCGCAGCGTCGTGGTCTGGACTGCGAGACTTCGGCACCGCTGCTGTTTGACCGCTTTCTGGACAAGGCGAGCGAGCAGATGTTTGCCCAGACGGGCATATATAATAAGGTGGAGCTCGAAGCCCGCACCGAGGTTAAGCGCGAGACCTATGTGAAGAAGATACAGATTGAGGCGCGTGTGTTGGGCGACATAACCCTCAGTAGCATACTGCCCGTAGCATCTAAGTACGAGTCTATGTTGCTGGATAAGGCTGTGAAGTTAAAGTCGCTGGGGCTGGATAACTCTACCGACATACAGCTTGTGCAGGAGGTGCAGGAGCACGCCTCGGCGTTGCAGCGACTTGTCGAGGAGATGATTCAGGCTCGCAAGGTTGCCAACCGTATAGACTCCGAGCGCGAGAGGGCTATTGCCTATCACGACACCGTGGCGACCTGCTTTGACCCCATACGACAGCATATCGACAGGTTGGAGGAGATTGTCGACGATGAGTTGTGGCCTCTGCTCAAATACCGCGAGCTGCTGTTTGTAAAGTAGAGCAGAGCAGTAGCTAAGGGAATTTAGAGTTTAGGGAGTTTAGGAAGGTCTTTTTGCGACATTGCTAACCTCCCTAAATTCATAATAAATTATCAATATGCAACATTTTCTTGGCATATTGATTTGGGTACAGGCAAAAATGATTGGCATCTATCTTTATGTAGTTCAACGGTTTTTAATCTTTTATTTGCACCTCAAAACACAATAAATACTTTGCAACATTTGCAATTTTGAGAAAAATATTATTAACTTTGTGCATTACCTCTCCTCTTAAATGTATGACATTTAAGGGGGGGGGTAATTGCTTGTATATCAATAAGATACATATATAATACCAACTAAATTTTTAAGATTATGATGAGAAAAAGTGTTTTGAGATGCCTTAACAAGTTTATGTTTGGCTTGTTGGCATGTTGTGTGTTAAGTTGTGAGGACGAATTGGATCTTGCTATTCAAACTGTTACGGGACCTCCGCACGATGCATCCCGACCTATTGAGATTACCGATTTTACACCTAAGGAGGTAACGTCGGGTCAGCAGATGGTTATTTATGGTAAAAATTTTGGTAGCGACCCATCTCTTATCAGGGTAAACATAGGTGGCTCGGAGGCTGTCGTTATATCTTCCAACGGCGAGGCTATTTATTGTTTGGCACCTGCAAAGTCGGCTTCTGATGATTTTCAGGGCTTTGAGGATGAGGATGACGATGATGACGATGAAGAGTACGCTGCCGAGAAGGCCGAGAAGGCCGAAGGTGAAGATGATACTGAGGTAGATGCCCGCACCATACACGTTGCCGTAGGTGCTCACGGCTTTTACCGTGAGGCATCGAGCCAGGAGCGTATAGTGTACAAGCGAGCTTGGAAGGTGCGCACCCTTGCGGGTAAGGTGAATGAGAAGAATGAGTGGGATTTCCGCGTAAGTAAAACGCCGCTTCCATTCTCTGATTGTGGTAATTTCCCACGTATGGATAATTTCATCATCGACCCCGTGAACCCCAATCACTTGTGGGGCAGTTGCGATAATACGGGCGGTATTCGTCTCTTCGACTTGGAGAAGCAGGAGGTTACATTCTTCTGCACAGGCCCCGATTTTGGTGCAAGTACACACCGTATTCGTAAGATTGTCTTTACCCACGACGAGAATCACGATATGATTATCGCCACGGACTTCGATACCAATACGATACCTGTTATCTTCCACATCAAGCGCAACTCACCCACGGCTACGGGTGTTGATGCTTTTAAGACCAATGGCGTGCTGAATTCCACTCCGCTGGTTGCATCGCGTAACTGCAATGGTCTGGCTATTCACCCCAAGACAAACTCGTTGTTCTTCTCGAAGTGGAACACAACAGAGTTCATAAAGTTTCCCAATCACAAGACACACCCCGAGCTTAAAGGCAACAAGAACGGCATCTTTGAGTTTGCCAAGCAGGGTGTAGTTGCTCAATCAACCAACCCCGACCATTGTGAGGTTCAGTTTGGTTTTGGTGAGGGTGGATACGAGCTTGCCCCGGCAATGCACCCTACGGGCAGGTTTATGTATGCCATCTGTATCAATTACTCGTATATCTCACGAACATTCTACAACGAGAACGATGATACATTTGGTCTGCCTGTATGGTATATCAGTTCATCTCCCCATGCAGGTTTTGGCGGTTATGCAGGCTATGTAGATGATATTGGTATGGATGCCAAGGTAAATCACCCCCGTGAAGGTGTATTCGTAAAGAATCCGGCTTATGCAGGTCAGGAGGATGAGTATGACTTTTACTTCACCGAGCGTTTCAATCACTGCGTGCGTAAGGTTACACCTCAGGGTATTGTCACAACATTTGCGGGTCGTGGTGTCGCAAGTGCTTTGAATAACACCACATACGGATTTGCCGACGGTCTTGCCCGTGGTGAGGCGATGTTCTATGAGCCTTTCGGTATTGCATATTCCGAGGCTCGCAATACGTTCTATATTGGTGACCAGGAGAACAAGCGCATCCGCGAGATATATTACGACTAATACGAGGCATAGCGACCGAAATTAGGGAGTTTAGAGAAAGCGCAGTCTTTGTTCTGCGTTATCTCTAAATTCCCTAAATTTTTCAAATGCTATAAATTCAATTTTGAATTTTGAATTCTTCTGTCTATCTTTGCAGCCGAAAAAATGATGTGGAAGGATTTGGACTGCTTGCAACCACGAAAAAAATGCTAAACCAGCAATTTAGTTATACGACAGTCAGACTTCCATACGTTAATTGTTTAACTCAGAAAAACTATTAAAGTATGGCTTTTTTATTTACATCAGAGTCTGTATCTGAGGGTCATCCCGACAAGGTGGCAGACCAGATTTCAGACGCAATTCTTGACGAGTTCCTTCGTCACGACCCCAACTCTAAGGTGGCTTGTGAGACCCTCTGCACAACAGGTCTGGTTGTTGTGTCGGGCGAGGTTAAGTCCGAGGCTTATGTCGATATTCAGGGCACGGCACGCCGCGTCATCGACCGCATAGGCTACAACCGCAGCGAGTATCAGTTCGATGCTGCTTCGTGTGGTGTGCTGTCGGCTATCCACGAGCAGTCGGCGGATATAAATCAGGGTGTTGTCCGTTCCACCGACGAGGAGCAGGGTGCCGGCGACCAGGGTATTATGTTTGGTTACGCCTGCAACGAGACGCGTGAGTTTATGCCTGCAACGCTTATCCTCTCGCACGTAATCTTGAAGGAGTTGGCTGTCATCCGCCGCGAGGGCATTATTATGAACTATCTGCGTCCCGACTCTAAGAGTCAGGTGACAATCGAATATGACGAGCTTACGGGCAAGCCTCTGCGTGTGCATACCATCGTGGTCTCTACGCAGCACGACGAGTTTATCAAGCCTTCGGCGTCGCTCTCGGAGTCCGATGCCGAGCGTATGATGCAGGAGCAGATTCGTGAGGATGTGCGCACAATACTCATCCCACGTGTCAAGGCCCGCTTGGAGCGCGCCGGCGACTGCCTCTCTTCACTCATTGGCGATGACTATATCCTGCACGTAAACCCTACGGGCAAGTTCGTTATCGGAGGCCCTCACGGCGACACGGGTCTTACAGGTCGTAAGATTATCGTCGATACCTACGGTGGCCGTGGTGCTCACGGCGGCGGGGCTTTTTCGGGTAAGGACTCGTCTAAGGTTGACCGCTCGGCAGCCTATGCGGCACGTCATATAGCCAAGAATATGGTTGCTGCGGGCGTTGCAGAGCAGGTGCTTGTGCAGCTTAGTTATGCCATTGGTATCGCTGAGCCACTCTCTGTCTATGTCGATACCTACTCGTCAAAGCGTCCTGCGGCTTTGGAGGGTATGACCGATGGCGAGATAGCACGTCGCGTCGGCAAGCTCTTCGACCTGCGCCCTGCCTCTATCGTCAAGCGTTACGGCTTGAAGAATCCTATCTTCGAGGCTACGGCAGCGTATGGCCACTTCGGCAATCGCCCCTACGTTAAGCCCATTATGGTTTGGGAGAATGGCGTTGAGAAGGAGCGCGAGGTTGAGTTCTTCGGCTGGGAGAAGCTCGACGCTGTGGAACAAATTAAGGCGGAGTTCGGATTGTAAAAATGAAATCCACAACGGTTGCTGCGCGCAAAGATGTGGAATATCAAGTGTTATAAACGAGAGCGAGGATGCACACACATCCTCGCTCTCGTTTTTAGAATGTAAACCCTCTACTCAAAGTCGTAACCGACAATATCATCAGCATAGTAGCTCCAACCCTCGGCTGACTTGTAAGCATCTACACTCGCCGTGGGCACATAAATTTTGCGCCCCGAAGCGTTGTTGCTGAACATAAATGTGTAAGCATCGTACGAATCACATTGGGAAGGAGTTAAGGATTTGCAATACACGCTCACCAGATTCGAGCAATTAGAGAACGCCGAACGGCCAATCGAAGAGACACTCTCGGGGATGATTGCGCTCACAAGACTTTTGCAATTATAAAAGGTCCACTGTCCAATCGAAGTAACGCCGTCGGGAATAACCACATCAACAGCCAACTCTCCGCCGAGATAGAGGTTGTGGGCATAATACACCGGATTTGCTGTATTACCCCCAAATTCCATCCCACACCATGCCGCCAAGTCGGCAATATGTACCTCGGAGAGGCTCGAACAGTCATCAAAGGCATAAGCCCCAATCCATGTAACCCCTTGGCCTATGGTTACCTTTGTAAATTTAGCACCATAAAACGCCCCCTTCGAACTAGACGATGCGGTCGGAATATTGCAATTTATCACCAATTCCCCGGGACATCCTCGAAACGCATTTTGTCCAATCGAGGCGACCCCACTACCTATGGTTAGGCATTGAATGCTCGAACAATTATAAAAGGCATAATTTCCAATCGAAGTTACACCATCACCAATGGTTATCTTGGAAAATCTGCTGCCATAAATCATACTGATATAACCCGATGCATTATAAGAATAAGCGGAGTTGGGAATGTCGCAGTTTATCACTAATTCCCCGGTGCAATAGTAGAATGCCTGATAGCCAACCGAAGTAACCCCACGGCCAAGAGTCATACGCTCAATGCCTGAGCAACAATAAAAAGCATAAGGTGCAATGTCGGTAACACTATCGGGGATCGTCACCTGGGCAAGACTCGTACAACCACTGAATGCATAACTTCCAATTCCGGTGACACGATCGCCAATGGTTACGCTCGTAAGACTCTTACAGCCAGAGAAGGCATATTGACCAATCGAAGAGACTCGATTACCGATGATCGCGCTCGCTAGACTGGAACAGCCTTCGAATGTATTATTCCCAATCGAAGTTACACTATGGGGGATCGTCACGCTTATAAGGCTTGAACAATCGCGGAATGCAGCATTCCCAATCGAAGAGACTCCACTGCCAATAGTTACATTCTCAAGGCTCTTACAATCTGTAAATGCGCT
Source organism: Alistipes sp. (assembly GCA_045603645.1). GTDB lineage: Bacteria > Bacteroidota > Bacteroidia > Bacteroidales > Rikenellaceae > Alistipes. Next base: position 15,897 of record JAZUMN010000004.1, read on the forward strand.
AACTCCAATAGAAATAACACTGTCGGGAATGGTTATTTTTGTAAGATTTGAACAGCCGCTGAATGCCATCATTCCAATCTCTGTAACTCGATTCCCGATCATTACGTCCACAAGGCCGTTGCAACCAGAGAAGGCCGACTCTCCAATTGACGTAACGCTATCCGGGATGGTGACACTTTTCAGCAGGGAGCAACCTTTGAATGCCCCTTTCCCAATCGATGCCACCCCCTTGCCAATGGTTATATCCTCAAGATGCTGACATCCATAGAATGCAGACTCTCCGATCGAGGTCGCGCCATCGCCAATGATAACACTTGTCAGATTTGAACAGCCATAGAATGCCTGCATTCCGATTGACGACGTAACACCATCGGGGATTTTTATAGTTGCAAGGCTCGAACAGCCTCTGAACGCAGCGTATCCGATCGACGTAACACGATCGGGGATGGTTATATTCTCAAGATTCGAGCAACCCAGGAATGCATTGTCTCCAATGGAAGCAACACTGGTTGGAATATCCATATGGACAATACTTGAGCAATTTTGGAATGCCGCCTTTCCAATTGAAGTCACACTATTGGGAATCGTGACACTCGTAAGACTTGAGCAATTTTGAAACACGGCCTCCCCAATTGCAGTAACACGATCCGGGATAGAGATACTCGCAAGGCTGGAACAGCCTTGAAATGTATGGTTCCCAATCGACGTCACCTTTGTCGAAATGTTAATATTTACGAGGCTCGAGCAGTTACGAAAGGCGGCCTCTCCGATCGAAGTAACATCGTCGGGAATCGTTATTGTTGCAAGAGTGGATAGTTCGCTAAATCCATTTACACTCGTAATAGCATCATCAAAAACAAGGACACCGCGACCATCATTGTAAGTATTGGAAATCAAGTTGGCCCCAAATATCTCAGCCCCGGATGAGGGAGATATTAGGTTTCCATCGGTGGTTGTGTAGTATATCTTATGGAGTTCGCTGCTCTCTCCTCCGCTATCACCTCCTTTTTTGAAATTGGCAGCGTTAAAACCGTACCATCCGAAAGGGTAAAATAAGCATTCTCTTCATCCCATGTTATGCTCTCAAAGAGATTATCCCCATCCTTGCCATCGGTCCCGTTCTCGCCATTTGCTCCATCTTTGCCGTCCTCGCCCGTTGCCTTGCCGAGTTCTACCCACGTGAGACCATTGTCGTAGGAGATATACCAATAGCCATTGCGGATCTCAAGTTGGGGTGTAATGCCGTTTTTGCCGTCAGCACCAGATGCGCCATCCTTACCATCTTGCCCATCTTCTCCGTCCTTTCCATCCTTTCCATCCTTTCCATCCTTCCCATCCTTCCCATCCTTCCCATTGGCTTTGATTTTATTACCCTCGGCATCCAACAACCACTCACCATCGAGGGTCCAATAGTAGATATTGTCGGCGTCTTGTTTTACACCGATTTGTGGAGTGTATCCATCTTCCCCATCCTTACCATCGGCTCCATCTTGTCCATCCTTGCCATCTTCGCCGTGATAAATGGTGATAGGCTGCGATTTGGTAAATGTGATGGTGTAACCAACCGTTTCACCCTCTTTGGTAATCGGAGTGATGCCGGTAATGGAGTCATTATTCTGCAAGGCCTTCACAATCGTCTGCAACGATGAGATATTGGTATTCATCTGCTTGCAGAGTTCTTCGAGTTGAACAATTCGATCTTCGTGGTCATTCAGGATTTTCTCTTGTTCGTTCAATTTGGCCCAAATCGCCGTATCATCAAACTCGCTACACGATGATAGCGCGACCGCCAATACAATAACGAATGGGGCTATAAGTTTTCTCATAGTAATATGATTTTGGTTAAACATTATTCCAAATCAAATTACCATACGCTCCACTATGGTGTTAATGTATTATATAAAGAAAGTGTGGAGCTGACTTCCGTTTATCTAACGAGAGGCTCTGACAAAACCCTGAAAAGAATAAACGATTACAAGACCCCACACTTGGATAGTATGGGGAAAGTACGCCGAACGCGTACAGCCACATAACTATACAAGAAATGAGTGCTGTCGTATCCTCTTTTCGTTGAAACTGTCAGATTTCTCGTTAAGGATAAAAGCGAAAACACTTTCATCAAATATGTCTGCCGCGGGTACAACTCCCACGACGTCACAAAATTAGTAAAAGTTTCGCAATTGACAACACTCTTTCGGGGTCTTGTTCGGGTAGAATACAAAAAATCACCTCTCGCACGCTGCAAAAGGTGATTATATACTGAAATTATATATAACGTCATGCCACATTTTTGCACTCGGCAGCCGTGGCAGTAGCGATTAGGGCACAGGCAAAAATGATTGGCATCTACCTTTGTGGGTGGGCGGTGGCAGGAGCAATAAAACATTTAGTAAGCGGTAGATCCCCATCGTCGCTTTCGCTCCGGCGACCTTTTTTTGCAGAATTTTTGCAATAAAAACGTCATTTAATATAATAAAGGGTAAGCCCCGCACGTTATAGAGTTGAATTTAATGAAACATTGCCTATGAAGAAAATAGCCTATTTTGAATAATTAACAATTAAACATTTGTGTTACTATGAAAAAGACGGCATTTTTATTATTCGGCGCAGCCCTTATCTCGGCTGCCGCAGGCTCATTGGCTGCTATTGGCGTAAATCGCCATTTGGAGCAGCCTGATACAGTTGCTACGACAACAACCGCAACATCTTGGGAGAGAACTTCTGCCCCAGCGGAAAATCACTTTGCTCTGTATCAGGCAGAGCAATATCCCGACCTTACCTATGCTGCCGAGAACGCAGTTCAGGCGGTGGTAAACATCGAGGCCGTGAAGGAGGTGCAGATGGGGCGCACGCAGAGCTATGACCCCTTCTACGAGTTCTTCGGCATACCCTATGGTGGCAGAGGCAGCTACGGACAGCCACAGATGCGTGAGCAGAAGGCTGGTGGCTCGGGTGTCATCATCTCGCAGGACGGATATATCGTTACCAACAACCACGTCATAGAGAACGCCACCAAGCTCAAAGTAAAGCTCTACGACGGTCGCACCTTCGAGGCTAAGCTCATAGGCACCGACCCCACAACCGACGTAGCTCTCATCAAGGTCGAGGGCGAGGCCTTGCCTACAATTCCATTTGGCAACTCAGATGCTCTGCGCTTGGGTGAGTGGGTGCTGGCGATAGGCTCTCCATTTGATTTACAATCTACTATTACGGCAGGTATCGTAAGTGCCAAGGCGCGCCACCTGGGCGTTATCGCCGAGGAGTTCCCCATTGAGTCCTTCATCCAGACCGATGCAGTTGTAAACCCCGGTAATTCGGGCGGTGCGCTGGTTAATACGCGAGGCGAGCTGGTGGGTATCAACACCGTCATCAAGTCCTCTACGGGAACATATATGGGTTACTCGTTTGCTGTACCCGAGACCATCGTGCGCAAGGTAGTGATGGACTTAAAGGAGTATGGTGTGGCGCAGCGGGCTATGCTTGGCGTAAGTTACAGGGCCATCGACGAGGAGTTTGTTGAGCAGCTGGGCAAGGAGCTTGGTATCAAGAAGGCAGGAGGCCTCTACATCAACGAGGTTGTCGAGAATAGTGCTGCTGCCGAGGCAGGCCTGCGCAAGGGCGATGTCATCACCGCCATCGATGGCGTTGCAACCGACGATGCTTCAACCCTTGTCGAGAAGATTGCGCAGCGTCGCCCGGGGGATAAGGTCATAATATCTTACGACCGCAACGGCTCAAAGAAGAGTGTCGGGGTGGTGCTGAAAAACCGTGTGGGCAAGAGTGAGCCTATAACACGCGATACGACCGATGTGGCTATGGCATTGGGCGGCAAGTTCGTGGACGCGAGCAAGCAGCTGTGCGAAAGGTTGGAGATTAGAGGTGGCGTGCAGGTCGAGAGCATCAAGCGCGACGGACTGCTTGACCGCTCGGGCGTCAAGGAGGGCTTTGTGGTAACCTTCATCAACGACCGCCCTGTGTTGTCGGTGGCCTCGTTGCAGCGTATGGACGAGAAGATATCGACCATTGACGGTGTTTATCCTAATGGTCGGGCATATAGGTATGTAATCGTAGATTAACCCTCTCTTGTAGTGGAATTAAGGGGCTGTGGTAGCCCCTTTTTTATTTCATAAGGTTGCCGAACTTCTTGACGCCCAGAGCATAGCGCAAAATAATTGAGCCTTTGTAGATTGTTCGCGACTCGGCTTTTATGTTCTGTCGCACGGCCTTGCGCTTGCGGCTTAGCTCCTTATGCCGCAGGAAGAACTCTTTGTATGCCTGCCACACGGCTTTGGCCAACTGCGTTTGTCCCTTTGCAAGATATACCGCTGCCGCCATAGCATCCGCCACGGGACGCATAACAGCCACCAGGCATCGCTGCCACGCAGGGGCGCACTTAAAGAGCATCATAAGGTTGTTGCGGTAGTTCAGATATAGCTTTAGTGGCGAGTCGTTGGGAAGCGTTCCTCCACCCAAGTGATACACCACGCTGCGGGGCTCGACCATAACCTTGTAGCCCGCAAGTTGCATACGCCAGCAGAGCTCTATCTCCTCCATATGTGCAAAGAAGTCGTTGTCGAAACCGCCCATGCGCCTGAATAGGTCGGCACGGCAGCAGAATGCAGCGCCACTTGCCCAAAAGACCTCTCGCTTGTCGTCATACTGCCCGCTGTCCTGCTCCACCGTGGAGAGTATTCTGCCACGGCAGAAGGGGTAGCCCAGGATGTCGATATATCCGCCCGCAGCACCTGCGTACTCAAACCTGTCGCGGAAGCCATACGAGCGCAGCTTAGGTGCCACAGCACCCACCTGCTTATCGTTGGACAACGTAGCCACCAGCGGCTCTAACCACCCTTGGGTGACCTCCACATCGGAGTTTAGCAATACAAAGCACTCGGCGTCAATTAGCTTTAACGCCAAGTTATACCCCCTGGCAAAGCCGTGGTTGGCATTTAGCAATAGAACCTCAACGCTGGGGTAGTGCTGACGCAGGAACTCCACAGAGTCGTCTGTTGAGCCGTTGTCGGCAACAACAAGGCGCACCGTGCGTGGCGTATGTCTTACTACGCTTGGCAGGAACTGCTCCAAGTGCTGTCGTCCGTTCCAGTTAAGTATTACTACGGCTGTCGAAATCATATCTTCTGCTCCAATAACTCGGCGGGAGGGGTGTGCTTCCAGCGGCGGTGTGACCACATCCACAGCTCGGGATATTTAACGATATCCTCCTCTACCATACGCACAAAACGCTCGGTGATGGTGTTTGGCTCTATGGGCTCTATGCCATCGTGAATGCGTTTGAATACTCCTATATAGTGTCCGGCCTTTACGCGTCGGGGCGAGAAGTAATATACGGGCAACTTATACTTTGTGGCAATCATCTCGGCTCCGTCGAAGAATGCCGACCACTGATGCAGAAACTTAAACCACGGCATATTTGCCCTGTAAGGCGGATTCTGGTCCGATATGAGTCCTATAATCATAGGCTTCTTGTCGCGGTTGTCAATAAAGTGACGTATCGTACGCTTCATATCCACAAGATCCACATTAGGGCGCTTGCGTATGCGTTTGAGCAGCTCGTCAATGACGGGGCTTGTAAGCTTGTGATACACCGCCACAAGTCTCTGCTCGGGGAGCTTGATGCTTACGGCAAGCCCTGCCTCCCAGGGACCATAATGACCCATCATAAAGACAGCGCTCTTGCCGTCCATCTCCTTGCGTATCTGCTCTATGTTGGGCAGCTCCAATCTGTGCAGCATCTCCTCGTCGCTTATGCCTGCCTGGCTGATGGTGTTGATGACCTGCTCGGCGAGGTTGTAGTATGCCTTGCGGCAAATCCTGTTTATCTCCTTCTCGCTTGCATCGGGGAATGAGCGACGCAGGTTATCTATCATCACCTTGCGGCGGTAACGCACCACATAGCAGAATATCAGGTATGCAATATTTGTGAATATACCGTGACGTATAAAGTCGGGCATTATGGCGAAGCTTCGGCATATAAACCACAATGTTTCGAGCATCACTCGCTGCAAAAGGCTTAATCTATTACTCTCTGTTGCCATCGTAATAATGTTTAAGTTGGGCTTGTTCTCTGTTTGGCTACTCCTCATCCTTGGCGTAGCGGTTGTGCTTGGGCTCCTTCTCAGGTTTGGGGGCTCCCGCCACGACAATCACAAACTCGCCTTTGGGTTCGTGTTCGCGGAAGTAGCTCAGTACCTCGGCAATGGTGCCGCGCACGGTCTGCTCAAATTTCTTCGTCAGCTCGCGTGATACCGACACGGCGCGCTCGGCTCCGAATACCTCTGCAAGCTGTTCCAGGCACTTCACCACACGGAATGGCGACTCGTAGAATATTATCGAGCGACTCTCCCGGGCTAACTCTTGCAGACGCTTTGTGCGCCCCTTTTTTTGTGGCAGGAAGCCCTCGAAGCAGAAGCGGTCGCAGGGGAAGCCACTCTGCACAAGTGCCGGTATGAGGGCTGTTGCTCCGGGCAGCGTCTCAACCTCGATGCCTGCCTCTACACAAGTACGCACCAACAAAAAACCTGGGTCTGAGATACCGGGTGTGCCTGCGTCAGATACCAGCGCCACGCAACGACCCTGACCAATAGCCTCCGCTACGCTTGCAGCTGTTGCGTGCTCGTTGAACTTGTGGTGCGAGTAGAGCTTCTTCTCTATGCCTAAGTGTTTCAGCAGGAAGGCCGTGGTGCGGGTATCCTCGGCCAATATGTAGTCTGCCGCTTCAAGCGTTTTGATGGCGCGCAGCGTTATATCGTCAAGGTTGCCTATGGGTGTTGGTACGATGTATAGCTTCGACATATATACTATGAAAATTTACGTTCCAGCAACTGCATAATAAACTTTGAGCCCTCGGCGTCGGGATTCCACTGGTAGTTCTCGATGATGTATATCATACAATCCTCCAACGAAGGCTGCTCGTCCAATGCCGCTATTGCTTTGTCATACTCCTGGCCGTTGCCATCAAACAGGTCGCGTATCATCAGGAACTTGTCGTTGATGCCTATGGCCTGATGCAGTGAGTTAATCTTCGAGTTTGTCATCTCCTCGGCCAGAGCTGCGGGTGCTGCTATGCTGTCGGCAAGTGTCGGGGTAGGGGTTATGGTGTCTGCCAGAGTGCTCCTCTCCTGGGTAATTGTAGGCTCTGCGGGTGTCGCAGGGGTGCTGGCTGTGGGCTCAGCAACCTTTACTTCTAGAAGGTTGTTTTCTCCCATATCGAAGATTTTTGATATATCCACCACCTTCTCCTGCTTGGGTTGAGCCTCCTCGTATATTGCCATCATGCGCTGATGCTTCGAGCGAGGACGACGCTGTATCTCATCAGCTCCAAACAAACTCTCCATCATAGGTGGCTGATACTCTGCCAAACGAGGCTTCTCCTCTTTGTGCTCCTTCCTGGGTGCTGTCTCAGTGATTGTCTCAGTGACTTGGGCGATTGGTGCTGCTACCTCAGCGATTGCCTCTGTCTCTACGGCAGGTTGCACAAAAGGGTGCTCCTCCTCAATTGCGGGCTCTTTCTCGATTGCGGGCTCCTCTATTATAATAGGCACAACCTCCTCTTTACTTTCTGCTGGAGGCTCAGCTTCAATCTCAACTTCTGGCTCTGGCTCCTCGTTATCTTCGCTCTCATCTTCGTCGGCAAAGATAATCTCAACCTCCACCTCCTGCTCTGCCTCGTCGGCATCCTTTTCTGTCTCGTCAGCCTCCTGCTCGTTGGCTGCGACGGGTATGGGCGTAGTGAACAATGTCTCTGCGACACTGTTACTAAGTCCAATCAACTCATATAGTTTGGCGAGCTTGTTGAGTGCCACCTGACGCTCGATAGCCGATACCTCTTTGCCCTCCTGCCACGCATCAATCAGCGTACTGAGAGTCTTAATCTCTTGCTTTACAAGTTCGATATTCATATTGTGTGTATTGTGATATTCTCAATTATTTTCCAAAGATAGTGATTTTATCTGCACTATTCTCTTTTTTTCATAAAAAAAGAGGCTCCCCAACTTTTTCGTTGTGAAACCTCCCTTGAAACTGCCTGATAAAAGCTCTTGCCTTTCTGAATTTATTTTGTCAGCTGGTCGCTATACACAGCCTTTGGCAACTCGTGCATATTGTACTCCGAAGCCATCGAGCGGCCATACGCTCCTGCCGACTTAATCGTGAGCAGGTCGCCGCGCTTACTCTTTTTAAGGCTTACATTCTCGTCAAACACATCGGTCGATTCGCAGGCGGTACCTACCACGGTATACTTCTTAAAGACCTCCTCGGTTGAGGTGATGTTCTCGATGTTGTGGTATGAGCCGTAGAGCATAGGACGTATCAGCTCGGTCATACTTGCGTCAATGATGAGCAGACGACGACCCGTGGCTGTAGTCTTGTTGTACAACACGCTGGTAATAAGCTCACCACATTCGCCTACAATAGAACGGCCAAACTCGAAATGTACCTCCTTGCCCTCGACGTTCAGGTATTCGTGAACAATGGCAAAGAGCGATGCAAAGTTAGGGATAGGCTCATTCTCGGGTACGTCGTAGTTGATACCCAAGCCTCCTCCCACATCCACGATGCGGAACTTGAAGCCGAGAGACTCCAACTTCTGAACTATCGCATTGGCCTTGTTACACATATTCTCAAAGACGTGCAACTCTCTGATTTGTGAGCCGATGTGGATATGTATGCCGATGATGTTAATATTCTCCAATGACTTTATAAGCTCCACATTTTCAAGTATTTCGTCGTACGAGATTCCGAACTTGCTGTCGGCCTGACCTGTGTCGATGCAGTGGTTTGTCTTGGGATCAATGTCGGGGTTTACACGCAGACCTACATCTGCCTTTACACCCAGCTCGCCAGCAATCTGGCTCACCACCTGCAACTCCTCGATAGACTCGCAGTTGATGGCGAGAATCTGCTGCTCGATGGCGTAGCGTATCTCCTTGTCGCGCTTGCCTACGCCGGCATATACAACGCTCTTGGGGTCGAAGCCCATCTCTATGGCTTTGCGCACCTCGTTGCCACTTGCGCAGTCAATGCCCACGCCATACTCCTTGATAATCGAGAGCAGGTAATCGTCATTGTTGGCCTTAATGGCGTAATGCACCTTATAGTCGTACTTGTTTGACTCATAGACAACGCTCTCCAACGTCTGACGCAGGAGGTTGATGTCATAGAGATAGAATGGTGTTTCAATCTCTCGCAGCTGTGCCGCTACTTTTCTGCTTAACATAATCGTAACCTAAATTAACCTAATATCCTAACTACAATAGTTTTAAGGCCTCAAAAGTAGTAACCATTTGCCAAATATCCAAAAAAAAGGGGCTTTAATCATCTCCCGCCCATGAAACTTTAATCGCAAGGAAGTCTCCGGCAACCTTTGTAAACTTAGCAAAAACAACCTGCCAATGTAAAAAAGCGCGAAAAAGATGTTTCTATCTTGTGAAAAATGACTACATTTGCCAAATAATATAAGTATAAACTTTACAAACAACAGATAAATGGCTTTACAATGTGGTATAGTTGGTCTGCCAAATGTCGGTAAATCAACTCTTTTCAACTGCCTGAGCAATGCCAAGGCGCAGGCGGCAAACTTCCCTTTCTGCACCATTGAGCCCAATGTGGGTGTCATCACCGTGCCCGATGAGCGTCTGGTTAAGCTCGCCGAGATTGACAACCCCAAGAAAGTTATCCCCACAACAATCGAGATTGTCGATATTGCGGGTCTTGTTAAGGGGGCATCCAAGGGCGAGGGCCTGGGTAATAAGTTTCTGGGCAACATACGCAACACCAACGCGATTATCCACGTCTTGCGTTGCTTCGACAATGGCAATATCACCCACGTAGATGGTTCTATTGACCCCGTACGTGATAAGGGTATAATCGACACCGAGCTGCAACTCAAAGACCTTGAAACCGTTGAGAACAACATCGGCAAGTGCCAAAAGCAGGCTGTGGCAGGTGATAAAAATGCCAAGCGTCGTTACGATTTGCTGGTGCAGTTCAAGGAGGCGTTGGAGCAGGGACGCTCGGCACGCACCGTTGAGACCGATAAGGAGGAACGTAAGTTGGTTGCTGACCTTAACCTCCTGACCGATAAGCCGGTACTCTATGTCTGCAACGTTGATGAGGCCTCTGCCGTGACGGGTAATGCCCACACCGAGGCTGTGAAGGCCGCCATTGCCGACGAGAATGCCGAGATGCTTATCGTGGCAGCAGCTACCGAGGCCGACATTGCCGAGTTGGAGGACTACGACGAGCGTCAGATGTTCCTTCAAGATATGGGTTTGGAAGAGTCAGGCGTTGCGCGCCTTATCAAGGCAGCATATAAGTTGCTCAACCTTCAAACATTCTTCACTACGGGTGCTGACGAGAGCCGTGCGTGGACCTTCGTCAAGGGTATGAAGGCGCCCCAGACTGCCGGCATCATCCACACCGACTTTGAGCGAGGTTTTATCCGTGCCGAGGTTATCAAGTACGACGACTATGTTAAATTGGGGTCCGAGAAGGCTTGCCGCGACGTTGGTAAGATTGGTATTGAGGGCAAGGAGTATATTGTGCAGGATGGGGATATAATGCACTTCCTCTTCAATGTGTAAAACATTTGCCTTGTGGTTTGTTTTGGCATCTTGCTCGCGTTGAGAATGCTCACATACGTTTAGTATGCTCCGCTTCTCAACACTTCGACAAGCTTCAAAACAACCTCACAAAACAAATGTTTAATAATTGCCTTGTGGATTATTTTTGCGTTATGCTTGTTTTCAAAATGCTCATTTACGCAAAGTAAACTCCGCTTTTGCAAACTTCGCAAGCCTTGAAATAAACTCACAATACAATCATTAAAGAGGGGGAACTTGCAACGCAATTGCACATATAGTTAAGAGTTGTCATTGCGAGGAGCATAGCGACGTGGCATTCTCCTTAATGCAACTGCGAATTGCATATTTTATCCTGCAAGGGTGAGTTTGAATTTTGAATTTTGAATTTTGAATTTTGAATTACCCCCTGCTACTTACGATAAACGAATAAACTTAAAACAACAGAATATGTCACAACAGGTAAGAGTACGTTTTGCACCATCTCCTACGGGACCTCTGCATATGGGCGGTGTGCGTACGGCACTTTACAACTATTTATTTGCACGCCGTCACGGCGGCAAGATGATTCTTCGCATCGAGGATACCGATTCACAGCGCTTCGTGCCAGGAGCCGAGGAGTATATCATTGAGTCACTCAAATGGTGCGGCATTGAGATTGACGAGGGCGTCGGCGTCGGAGGCCCTCACGCTCCATATCGTCAGAGCGAGCGCAAGGATATTTACTTAAAATATGCCAAGCAACTCGTCGAGGCGGGCTGGGCATACTATGCTTTCGATACATCGGAGGAACTGGATGCTCTGCGCAAGGAGGCGGAGGCTGCGGGTCAGACCTTTGCCTACAACTATACCGTGCGCGAGAAGTTGCCTACATCGCTCTCACTTTCCGAGGAGGAGGTTGAGGCTCGCATTGCGCGTGGCGATATATGGGTTGTACGCTTCAAGATGCCCGAGGATGAGGTTGTCGAGATGGATGACCTTATTCGAGGTCACGTCAAGGTTAACACCTCTACACTCGATGATAAGGTGCTCTACAAGAGTGCAGACCAACTGCCAACCTACCACCTGGCAAATATCGTCGATGACCACTTGATGGAGATTTCGCACGTCATCCGTGGCGAGGAGTGGTTGCCATCACTTCCTCTGCACTACCTCTTGTACCGTGCTTTTGGCTGGCAGGACACGCAGCCACAGTTTGCTCACCTGCCACTGCTGTTGAAGCCTACGGGCGGCGGTAAGCTCTCAAAGCGCGATGGCGATAAGATGGGCTTCCCTGTGTTCCCTCTCTTCTGGACTTCACCTACGGGCGAGACGGCTCACGGCTACCGTGAGGATGGCTACTTCGCCGAGGCTTTCGTAAATATGCTTGCCCTTCTGGGCTGGAACCCAGGTACCGAGCAGGAGATTTTCTCTATGCAGGAACTCATTGACTCTTTCTCTTTGGACAGAGTGTCAAAAGCAGGCGCACGATTCCAGCCTGACAAGGCTAAGTGGTTTAATGCCCAGTATATGCATCACAAGAGCGACGAGGAGCTCGCTGCGCTGTTCCAGCCTATCTTGAAGGCTCACGGTGTGGAGACCTCCGACTACCTTGCGGGCAAGGCTGCGGGTATTATGAAGGAGCGCGCATCGTTCATCACCGATTTGTGGGACCTGACATCATATTTCTTTGTGGCTCCCGAGCAGTACGAGGAGAAGCAGATGAAGAAGTATTGGAAGGGTGAGAACCCCGCTCATCTGGCAGAGCTGCGTGAGGTGCTGGCGTCAATCGATGACTTCTCGTTGGAGAATACCGAGGCTGTTGTGGGCGCCTGGATTCAGGAGAAAGGCTACGGTATGGGTCAGATTATGAACACCTTGCGTCTGGCTTTGGTGGGCGCAGGTAAGGGCCCGGGTATGTACGACGTCACAGCCTTCCTGGGTAAGCAGGAGTGCTTGAAGCGTATTGATTATATTTTGACCAACTTAAAACCTTTGGAATAATGGAGATTTTACAACACATCTGGGGTACAACCCCCGAGGGCGAGGCGATTGTCCTCTATACAATCCGCAA
>JAZUMN010000005.1:0-33933 GCA_045603645.1 Alistipes sp.
AGTGCCAGAACAGGCACGTTTGGCAACTTTTCACGCACTTCGGCAATACGCAGGTATGAGGGTCGGAAATCGTATCCCCACTGCGATATGCAGTGTGCCTCATCCACAGCGATAAGGTTTATACGCATCCTCTCCACACGCAGACGAAAAGCCTCTGTCGCCAGACGTTCGGGGGCGACATAGAGGAATTTTATGTCGCCATAGACGCAGTTGTCGAGGGCTATGTCTATCTGAGAGCGGGAGAGTCCCGAATGTATCGCCACGGCAGGTATCTGCAACCTGCGGAGTCTGTCCACCTGGTCTTTCATCAGGGCAATGAGGGGTGTGATGACTATGCACAGACCCTCCATAGCCATCGTGGGCACCTGGTATGTGAGCGACTTGCCACCTCCCGTAGGCATCAGCGCAAGCGTATCCACTCCACTCATCACCGAGTGGATTATCTGCTCCTGCCCCGGGCGGAAAGCCTCGTATCCCCAGTACTCCTTTAATACTTTAAGGAGCTTTTCGGTTATGTTTTCGTTGCCTGACGTCATCTGCTCCAAGTACTTGTTTATCGACTATTGCCTGCTGTCCAATATTATCTGTGTAAGGCCGTTTTGCGATGGTCACTATCTGGCTTGTCGGTTAAAATGTGAATACTACGCGACCCTGTATGGTGTGAAAATCTCTGTCAGATGGGTTTTTATCGCGCTTGTAGTTGTTGTAAGTGTAATGTGCCAGCAGTTGAACATATTTGTTGAATGAGTAGTTCAAGCCGATTGTTGCAGCGTGCAGGCGACCACCACCCACCGATGTGGATTCAGCCAGAGGACTGGACGATGCACTGTTGTCAACGTATTTGTTTTGCGCAAGGTCGTAGTATTCTCCCTTGTTTATGTCGTTGAGGTTGGTGTAGCTATAATGAGCGACTAACTCCAACGACTTGTCGGGAATACCTCCCACGAGAGCCTTCTTGCTGTTGTAACGATAAGTATTGCCAAGGAGTATCCATCCTGCCTCGATGTAAGCACCCGAGAAGTCGGACGCACGTAGCGGGTTGTCTTTCTGCCAGGACTCCAAACTATCCCAGGAGGGCTCTGAGGCAGACTGGCTGTCGAACAACTTTTGGTCATCACGCTTTTTGCCGATATGTTTCCATATATACTTTCCGCGGATAAATGATTTTGGCGCAACCCATACAAACTCGGCTCCAATGTTCAGAACATCCGAGGCCCAGGGTATATGGGCATTCATTAAGGATGAGTTGCCATCGACATAGGTCTCAAATGGAGTAGAGAGGGTTACGCTTGTCTGCACCGTACCCTGACAGTCGATGCCGGAAGTGATATGAGCATAACGGGCGCTGATGCCAATGTGAAAAGCGCTCTTCTCGCTGCGTATTGTGCGCCACAGCCAGCGTCCGCTGATGGTTATGCCTTGAAGGCCTGCTGATTGGTCGTTGTACAGGTTCTCGGCAAATATGCCCTGGTTGGCGAAGAAGTTCTCCCCCATATATGCGTAAGATATACCCAGCTGACGCCCCGCCTCCAAGGCTCGTGTTGGTGCAGGACGAGAGATGAAGTGATAACTGCCCAGCGATGTGTTCCCTGCCATATTTGACGGGTCGTAATAATGCCCCACCTTGATAGCGTGAACATTCTTCCAGCTATATCGCAGGTATATGTCGTCTTGTCTCACTTTGTTTTTCCCGAAGGTAAAGTCGGCAAAGAAATACCAGTTGTCATACGTCATCGAGGCTCTCAGACGAGAGTCGGCGAGTGCAGCACCCGACTTTAAGGGGGTGCAGTCCGAGTTGTAGAAAGCTACGTCAGCCATCATGCGGGCTCCGATGGCAAATTGTGGCCCATTCTTGGTGGAGATTTTTATTGATGGAGAGACGTTGGCGTCTTGTGCGTGAACGGTTGTAAGGGCAAGTAGTAATACAGTGAGTGTCAGTATATATTTTTTCATATCTCTATTGTGTGGTTTCGGCCACAAAGTTACCAAATTATCGGGATAAAACCTTACGATGGACGTGAAAATTACCGTAATTTTCTTACGGGGTATTATTGGGCTGGTAGTCAATGTTTTGTGATTTATTTTGGTTTGATAGTGGTGAGATATTTATTTTTTTTGTATATTTGCACCAAATATGTTTTGTGATGAAGATAAAGCAACAATACCAGGTTAGGAATATTGCGGGCGAGAATGTAGTAATTATGCAGGGTCGTTACGGTGCGGATATGACGCAGATAATCACACTCAACGACAGTGCTCTTACTGTGTGGAATGGTGTTGCGGGCAGCGACTTCACGGTTGATGATGTCGTTGCGGTGCTTCAACAGCATTACGAGGTTGATGCTGCGACTGCCCGACGTGACTCGGAGTCGTGGGTAGCCCGTATGAAGGAGTGTAATCTTTTGGAGGAGTAGGCTTAGGCTTAGGCTTAGGCTTAGGATTAGGAGTAATAAGGAGTAGTTATGCATAGAAGGCTGTTCAGATACCTTTCGGCGCTTTTGACGCTTGTGCTCTACGTTGCTGTCTCAATGGGCGGCGATGTGGCTGCCCTGACGTGCGAGTGCAGGTATCACCACAAGGCTGACGTGCATACTGACTTCCAGCACGTTCATAAGTGCGCCGCAGGATGCTGTTCTCATCACGCTCAGGAGCATACTTCGGGGTGTGGAGACTCGGCTTTGAGCGAGGCGTGCTCGTGTCATCACGACCACTCTACCGAGGTTGAACTCTATACCTATCCTCGTTTCGATGACGGCTCTCTGCGCCAGACTATCCTGCTGGCCATCCTGACCAATACCGAGATTACGTTAGAGCCATCCTTTGTTGTTACATCTTACGAACACGGCGTAGAATGTCATTGCGCCCTGCACGCAGGCTATGTGGGTAATAGTGCTCTGCGCGCACCTCCTCAGTTGGTATAATTACACCTTTGAGCATATAGGCTCTTACTTCAAGTGTTTAATTATATCAACAAACTTAAAACAATGAAAATCAAAACAATATTCTTTTGTGGACTTCTCTCGCTTATGAGCGTGAGCCTTGCCGCACAAAACATTCAGGGTGTTGTCAGCGATGCCTCTACGGGTGAGCCTTTGATTGGTGCTTCGGTCTATTGGTTAGGTACAAATGTCGGTATCGGCACCGAGCTGGATGGCTCCTACGATTTGCACCGTGTGAAGGGCTACGATAAGCTGGTGGCTGCCTATGTAGGCTATAAGAGTGACACCATCCGTGTTGAGGCGGGTGTTGCCAGGGTTGATTTCTCACTCACGAGCGACACTCAGATTGACGAGGTCGTTGTCGAGGGAGGTCTGGGTAACTACATCAAGCACGACGGCATCTTGAAGGGTGAGACCATATCGTTTGCGGGCCTTTGCAAGATGGCTTGCTGTTCGCTTGCCGAGAGCTTCGAGAATTCGGCTTCGGTTACGGTGGGTTATAGTGATGCTATTTCGGGTGCCCGCCAGATTAAGATGTTGGGACTTACGGGTACCTACACCCAAATCCTTGACGAGAACCGCCCCATTATGCGAGGCCTGAGTGCCCCCTATGGTTTGAATTATACGCCAGGTATGTGGCTTAACTCCATTCAGGTGTCGAAGGGTATATCATCTGTCACGGCGGGTCACGAGGCCATCACTGGTCAGATAAATATGGAGCACCGCAAGCCTACGGACGAGGAGCGCCTGTTTGTGAATGTATATTTCGACAGCGAGCTGCGCCCCGAGATAAACCTCTCGTCGGCTATTCCTGTCACGGCCGACAAACGTCTTTCGACCGTAATCCTGGCACACGGCTCTATGGATACCAAGTCGCACGATATGAATGGGGATGAATTCCGCGACCTGCCTGAGACGCGTCAGATAAATATTGTCAACAAGTGGCTCTATCAGGGCAAGGGCGGTGAGCAGCTGCGCTGGGGCTGGAAGTATGTTGATGAGAACCGCCTCAGTGGTCAGAAGGCCTACAAAAAGTCTATGCGCGAGCAGATGCAGGAGTCGCTCTCGGTCTATGGCTCGCATATGAACAACAGAGGTGCCAATGCCTATGTCAAGTTTGGTATGCCTGTGGGTGCTTCGGTCTATGATGAGGCTGCGGGCGAGGAGCTGCGCTCAAACATAGCTTTCGTGGCGGACTACAACTACTTCAACGAGGATGCCTACTTCGGCTTGAATGAGTATAAAGGTCACGACCACGCAGGATGGCTTAACTTTATGTATGCGCACTACTTCTCGGCACGCTCGTCGATGATATTTGGTGCTTCGGCATCTGTCATACGCAGCGATGAGAATATTTTTAACGATGTGCGCTTGCCTGTGGGTGAGGGGCTGCCTAAGGATGTGTGGAGCAGCCGTACGCATAACAAGATGCTTTACATTGAGCCTGGTGTGTATGCTGAATATACCTACAACATCCCCGACAAGTTCTCTCTGGTGCTGGGTGTGCGTGGTGACTGGATGGGTGCCAAAAATGATGCGGAGAAGAACGCCGATGCAGCTGCGTGGTACGCTCCAAAGGAGTATTTCGCGCTGACACCCCGTTCTCATATCAAGTGGAACATAACGCCTTCAACCGTGCTGCGCCTTTCGGGTGGTTTGGGCTATCGCCGTGCCAGCATCTTTACCGACAATATCTGGATGCTCGCCACGGGTCGTAAGATTAACGTCACAGACCTCACCGACGACATCGAGAAGGCCCTTACCGCGGGTGGTAGCATTACGCAGTACATC
Source organism: Alistipes sp. (assembly GCA_045603645.1). Classification (GTDB taxonomy): domain Bacteria; phylum Bacteroidota; class Bacteroidia; order Bacteroidales; family Rikenellaceae; genus Alistipes. The sequence goes on from JAZUMN010000005.1 coordinate 4,731, forward strand.
CCACTCGGAGGTTATGCCGATGCAACCATCAGCTTCGATTACTTCCGCACACAGCTCTTTAATACGGTCTTGGCCGACCAGGAGTTTGGTGGCGATTTGTACGACCAGATTCAGGTGTATAACACCGATGGTCGCTCATTCTCGGATACCTATCAGGTCGATTTTCAGTGGACACCAGTCAAGGGCTTGGATTTGTTTGCAACCTACCGCTACACCAACGCCAAGGTAAGCGTCGTGCGCGATGGCAAGAGCCACCTTATCGAGCGACCTCTTACGAGCCGTTATAAGACCCTTTTGAATGTGCAGTATGCTACGCCTTATCGCCGTTGGGTATTTGATGTTACGGCGCAGTATAACGGTCGTATGCGCTGCCCATCACTTGATGGCGACATTGAGAACAGCCGCCTCTCGCCCGCATATCCTATGTTCTATGCGCAGGTGAGTCACAAGATACGTGATGTGGAGATTTATGTTGGTTGCGAGAATATCCTGAACTATATGCAGGATGACCCAATCAAGAACGTTGACGACCCATTCTCGCCTGCGTTTAACTCGTCGAGCGTATGGGGGCCTTTGATGGGAAGAAAGTTCTACATTGGTTTGCGATACAACCTGTATTAAATGTGTCTAAAAGGTGATTTCTGCGTTATGCTTGTTCTCGAAATCCTCATTTACGCATAGTAAACTGCGGTTTCTCGAACTTCGCAAGCCTTAAAATCTCACTTTTATACACATTTATAAGATAAATGGGGCATTGCGAGAAGGTCGTTAGTCCGATGCAGCAATCTCCTTAAACAGACAAAAAACACTTAAAACTTATATAACTATGAAAAAGATTATTATGCTCTGCCTTGTGGCAGTATTGGGCTTTGGCGTGGCTGATGCCGTAGCACAGAAGAAGGATGATGTTAAGACCACTGTATTTGTAACCGACATCGACTGCGAGGGTTGCGCCCGAAAGATTACAAACTCTATCCCCTTTGTTAAGGGTGTTAAGGATGTAAAGGTTGATGTGCCAACAAAGACCGTTACCGTAACCTACGACACAACAAAGAGCAACGACGAGGCTCTTATCAAGGCCTTCACCAAGATTAAGGTTAAGGCTGCGGTAGCACCTGCACCCGCAAAGAAGTAGTTAATCACTTTTGGTAAAAGAGAGAGGTATCACGCTCGCATTTATCAGCAAAGATAGCTATGGCGTATGTAGTGAACTGTGTAGTTCCTGCATACGCCATATTTTTAGGGTATATAGCTATGTTATTAAGTCATTCCCCGGAGCGCAAGCGACGATGGGAACGCCGCCATTAAGGCGAGAGCAGAGTGTGCTTGCATACTTTGCCGAGCCGAGGCGGTGAAAAGTCACCCTTGTGGTGAATTAATCTACCGCTTACTAAATAGATTCTCTTGCGACCGACCTAAAACAAAGGTAGATTCCAATCATTTTTGCCTATACACCAAATCACTGTTGCAACATTTGTTGCGTGCAAAAATGTGGAATGACATTATTTATTGAATTTCGGAATTATATAGTATAGTGTTGCTTGGTCATTGCGAGGAGGACAAAGTCCGACGTGGCAATCTCCTGTGATGAATGATGTGGAGGATTCCCACAGTCGCTACGCTCCTTCGGAATGACGCTCATATTACAACATTAAAGTAGATAAGTCCGTTGAATTTTAATCCACCGCAAGGGTGGCTTTTCACTGCTCCTGCTCGGCATAGTGAACAAGTTCCCTCTGCTCTCGCTTACTCGCAGCGGTGAATTTTAATTCACCATTCACAACGACAAACCTTGTGCGTTAGCCCAATTTTGAATTTTGAATTTTGAATTTTGAATTCCCTCTGCCTATTCCATCGGGAATACCCTTACGTCGGTAATCTCCTCCAACTCGCGTTTCAGACGCTCTATGTCGGTCTTTTCCTCCACCTCGCCGTAGTGGTAGGGGTAGAAAATCTTTGGGCGTATCGCCTTCACAGCCTCCACAGCCTGCTCTACGGTCATCGTGTAGGGCTGGTTTACGGGCAGGAAAGCAATGTCTATATCTTCTATCGCCTGCATCTCGGGCGTAAGCTCGGTGTCGCCTGCGATGTAGATGCGTGTGCCGCTGTCGAGTGTGAGGATGTAACCGCAATCTTCGCGTGCCTTGGGGTGGAAGTCGGTGTGTCCCTCGGTGGTGTTATACGCCGCTACCGCCTCAATCAGTATGCCACCCTCGGTCTGAGCCTTCATCCCCGGAGTCATAACAACAGCCTCGCCATCCAGAGCCTCGGCTGTGGTCTTGTCGCAGATGATTGTGCTGTGACGTGTGGTGATGTCATCCACCGCCGCACGGTCGAAATGGTCGTAGTGCGAGTGGGTTATCAGCACGATGTCGGCCTTGGGCAGACGGGCATACTCGGCATACTCGGAAACGGGGTCGTTGTAGATATGTCGCTCACCTACGGTAATTGATAAGCTGGCGTGCTTGAAAAATGTGAATATCAAATCATTACCCTCGCGGTCTTGAACGGTATCAGTGGGGTATTTGGGCGATTTGCTGCCTCCGAAAATTGAGAATATGGACATTGCAAAAAAGTGTTAAATTTTCCTCCTCGGCAACTGCGTTGTGCAGCCGCCATATCACAACAAAGGTAACGATTAGAATTGATAATATCAAATCGGAGGATATAATTTGTTGATTTCGCACAGATTGTCGCCCGAGTGTTGAAAAATAGCCAAAAAAATGCTCCGAAAATTTTGTGTTCCCGACTAAAAAAGAGTAAATTTGCGGGATGAATACCTTATATTAAACCAATTTTGTTATGCTTTCAGTTTTATACTACCTTTTTACGCTGGTGCAGGTGACCGTTTTGTTCCTTGTGTCGGTAATAGTTTTGGTTGTTACCTACCCCTTTGATAAGAGCCGTCGCTGGGTGCACGAAGTGTCTCGTTGGATATGCGGCATCCTCTATGGTGTGCCTCCGTTTATCCGCCGCACGATAGATGGTGTGGAGAATATTGAGCAGGGCAAGCCTTATGTGATGGTTATGAACCACAACTCGGGTTGCGATATATTTGCTGCATATAAGATTCCGCTTAACTTCCGCTGGGTGTCGAAGCGTGAGGTCTTTCGCGTGCCATTTATGGGTCAGCTGCTGCTTATTCACGGCGATATACCCATTGAGCGAGGCAATGCCGCCAAGGCTATGGAGAAGGTGCTGCGTGAGGGTAAGCTGTGGCTTGGCAGAGGTGTCAGCGTAGCAATATTCCCTGAGGGTACACGTTCAAAAACGGGCGAGATGAATCGCTTCAAGGCGGGTGCTTTCAACCTCGCTGCCGAGGCGGGTGTAGATATCCTGCCAATCGTTATGACGGGCACAAACGAACTCTTCAACGGCTGGAAGGTTAATTGGCGCAACCGTGTCGCTATACGCGTGCTGCCTCCCGTGAAGGCTGAGGTGGTGGCTGCAACCGACACGAAGGAACTTATGCAGCAGGTGCACGATAATATGGTCGAGGAGCTGGCGACACTGCGTGCCGAGATTAAGGCAGAGAAAAAATAATCTTTGTGTCACAAATTGTCAGTGTAAAGCACTTCCTTTGTGGCATTGAAGTTTCAGGAGAATATGGCAAACGAAAGAAATATAAATCAAACGGTGGCGTACGATGATGACGCCATAAAGACTCTATCCCCACGCGAGCACCTGCGCTTGCGTCCGGGTATGTACATCGGTAAGCTGGGCGACGGCTCGCAGGCCGATGACGGTATCTACGTCTTAATCAAGGAGACTGTCGATAACTCTATCGACGAGTTCATTATGGGTGCGGGCGACAAGATTGAGATTACCATCGAGGATAATGTGGTTACGGTGCGTGACTACGGTCGAGGTATTCCTTTGAAGTCGCTGGCGGCAGCCGTGAGTCAGATGAATACGGGCGGTAAGTATGAGGGAGATGCTTTCCAGAAGACGGTAGGTCTGAATGGTGTGGGTGTAAAGGCTGTGAATATGCTGTCGAGTGAGTTTACGGCTCGCTCGGTGCGTGACGGTGAGGCTCATACGGTGACCTTCTCCAAGGGCTTGGAACTTACCGACAGGTGGGAGAGTGGCGTGGACGAGCGCACGGGTACGATGATTCAGTTCCGTGTTGATGAGGAGATTTTTGGCGAGTACAGCTACAATCTGGACTATGTCGAGCAGATGGTGCGTAACTACACCTACCTCAACCTCGGCTTGAAGATTATCCTCAACGGTCAGGAGTATGTCTCAAAGAACGGTCTGCTGGATTTGGTTAATGACAACCTCTCGGAGGAACCACTCTATCCGCCCATCTACCTTTCGGGTAAGGATATCGACGTGGTCATAACCCACGGCTCAGGCTATGGCGAGAGTTATTACTCGTTTGTCAATGGACAATACACTCCTCAGGGTGGTACGCATCAGGCGGCATTCCGTGCCTCGGTGGCAAAGGTCGTCAAGGAGTTCTTGAAGAAGGACTACGACCCTGCGGATGTGCGTACGTCGATGATTGCGGCGGTGTCGGTCAGGATGAACGACCCTGTGTTTGAGTCGCAGACCAAGATTAAGCTCGGCTCGAAGGAGATATCCCCCGGCTTGTCTATGCAGCAGTTTGTAGGAGATTTCCTTACCACCAACCTCGACAACTACCTGCACAAACATCCCGAAACGGCTCAGGTGCTGCAAAAGAAGATTGCCGAGAATGAGAAGGCCCGCAAGGCCATTTCGGGCATACAGAAGAAGGCTCGCGAGATAGCCAAAAAGGTGGCTGTAAACAACCGCAAGCTGCGCGACTGCAAGGTGCACCTCACCGACAGCAAGAACCCTCTGGCTGAGAAGACAATGATATTCATCACCGAGGGTTTGTCGGCTATGGGCCCTATCACCATGACGCGTGACGCTATGACGCAGGCTGTGTTCTGCCTGCGCGGTAAGCCTCTGAACTGCTACGGCCTGACAAAGAAGGTGGTTTACGAAAACGAGGAGTTCAATATGTTGCAGGATGCGCTCAATATTGAGGATGGCTTGGAGAATTTGCGCTTTAACAAGGTCATCATAGCAACCGATGCCGATGTGGATGGTATGCACATACGTCTGTTGATGACATCGTTCTTTGTGCAGTTCTTCCCCGAACTTATCCGTGCCGGTCACCTCTACATCTTGCAGACACCTCTGTTCCGTGTGCAGAACAAGAAGGAGAACTTCTACTGCTACACCGACGAGGAGCGTCAGAGGGCTATCAAGAAGTGCGGCTCTACGGCAGAGATTACCCGCTTTAAGGGTCTTGGTGAGATTTCACCCGAGGAGTTCAAGGACCTCATTGGCGAGAATATGCGTCTTGACAAGGTGCGCCTGACGAAGGATGACCCCATAAGCGATATGTTGGAGTTCTATATGGGTAAGAATACCTACGAGCGTCAGGGCTTCATCATCAACAACCTCCGCATCGAGGAGGATATAGTGGATGAAAACATTGCATAACGAAGAGTACTAACCTAACAAAGATATCTACCATAAATGGCAGAAGAAAGAGATATAACTCAGGAGCAGGAGGGTATTGTAGCCGCCGAGGAGTTGGCCGAGGAGTTGCCAGCCCAGGAGGAGCAGCCTATTGAGAATAGTAAGTTTAATCGTCTGTTTAGCGACTCGGGTAACCTGCGCAAACTTACGGGTATGTACCAGAATTGGTTTCTGGACTACGCCTCGTATGTTATCTTGGAGCGTGCCGTGCCTCATATCGACGATGGCTTGAAGCCTGTGCAGCGTCGTATCCTGCACACTATGAAGCGTCATTGTGCCGAGGGCGTAAGAACCAAGGTGCAGAGCATTGTGGGTGATGTGATGAAGTACCACCCTCACGGCGACGCCTCAATCAAGGATGCGCTGGTGCAACTCGGTCAGAAGGGTCTTTTGATTGATACGCAGGGTAACTGGGGTAACATCCTCACGGGCGATGAGGCTGCGGCAGGCCGATATATAGAGGCTCGATTGTCGAAGTTTGCGCTCGATGTGGTCTATAACAACAAGACGACCGAGTGGATGCGCTCTTACGATGGCCGTAACGAGGAACCTGTGACGCTGCCCGTTAAGTTCCCGCTGCTGCTGGCACAGGGTACCGAGGGTATCGCCGTGGGTTTGGCGTCGAAGATTCTGCCTCACAACTTCAACGAACTTATAAACGCCTGTATAGCCCACCTCAAAGGCGAGGACTTCGTCTTGCTGCCCGACTTCCCTACGGGAGGACTGATGGATGCAAGCCGTTACAACGATGGTCTGCGTGGCGGGGCGGTGAAGGTGCGTGCCCGCATCTCAAAGGTCGATAAGCGTACGCTGGTCATCACCGAGATACCATTCTCAACAACCTCGGAGTCGGTCAAGGACTCTATCTTGAAGGCTATTGAGAAGGGTAAGATTAAGGCCAAGAAGGTTGATGACCTCACGGCCGACAAGGTTGAGATTGTTGTGCACGTTGCCAACGACGAGTCATCGGACAAGACCATCGATGCACTCTACGCCTTCACTTCGTGTGAGGTATCCATCTCGCCCAATGCCTGTGTGATTATGGACGAGAAGCCCCACTTTATGGGTGTGAAGGATATCTTGCGTCACTCGGCCGAGCACACTCGCGGCCTGCTGGGTAAGGAGTTGGAGATTCGTCTGGGCGAGCTCGCCGAGGCTTGGCACGCTGCGTCGTTGGAGCGCATCTTCATCGAGAACAAGCTCTACCAGCTCATCGAGGGCTGTCGCACACGCGAGGAGGCTTATGAGGCTGTGGATAAGGGCTTGGAGCCATTCAAGAAGAGGTTGCGCCGCGAGGTTACTATGGAGGATGTGCAGCGCCTGACGGAGCTTAAATTCATCCGCATATCGCGTTACGACAGCGACAAGGCCGACAACGAGATTAAGAAGATTGAGGAGGATATAAAGAGCACGAAATATGATTTGGAGCACCTTACCGAGTATGCCATTGCCCATTACGAGCGCATACGCGAGAAGTATGGTGCAGGTCACGAGCGCAAGACCGAGATTCGCGAGTTCGACGTTATCGAGGCTACGAAGGTGGCTGTTACAAACGCCAAGCTCTATGTCGATAAGGCCGAGGGCTTCTTCGGTATAGGCAGGAGTATGAAGGACGCCGAGTTTGTCTGCGATTGTAGCGATATAGACGATGTTATCGTCATATTGAAGGATGGCCGTTATGTCATCCGCAAGGTTAGCGACAAGGACTTCTTCGACAAGAATATCTACTACATAGGCGTCTTTAAGCGCAACGACGAGCGCACGATATACAATGTGCTGTATCGTGACGGCCGTGGCGGAGCTATTATGATGAAGCGCTGCGCCATAAAGAGCATTACGCGCGACAAGGTGTACGACCTGACGAAGGGCACGCCCAAGAGCGAGTTGTTATATATGTCGGTCAATCCTAATGGCGAGGCTGAGGTGTTGAAGATATACTTCCGCCCACGTCCCCGCTTGAAGAAGGTCATCACCGACCTCGACTTCTCGACCATAGCAATCAAGGGCAGGGCTGCTGCGGGCAACCTCTTCTCGCGCTACGGCATACATAAGATTGTCCTTAAACAGAAGGGTGCTTCGACACTTGGAGGTCAGAATATATGGTACGACGAGGATGTTCGCAGACTTAACACCGACGGCCGTGGCGTGTTGCTGGGTGAGTTCAAGGGCGAAGATAAGATTGTTGTCTGGACTGCCAAGAACCAATACTACATCGCGGGCTTTGGCGTTGAGCAACACTTCCCCGACGATACGGTGCGCGTAGAGCGATATGTGGCGGGTAAGGTGTATAGCTTGTGCTACTTCGACAGGGAGCAGAACTACTACTACATCAAGCGTTTCCAGTTGGAGCCTACCGAGAAGATACTCTCATTCTTGGAGGGTGAGAGTGCTGCCGACTTTGTCTGCATCACAGACAGGGAGGGTGCCAAACTGGTTGTGACGTATAAGGGTGCTCACGCATCGCGTCCTGCCGATGAGATTGATGTCGATAGCTTCATCGGAGTCAAGAGCCACCGTGCCAAGGGTAAGCGTGTGACTACCTACGATGTGGCAACGCTGAGCTTTGTCGAGCCCGAGTTGCCCGAGCCTGTGGAAGATGAGGGTGAGGAGCCTATGGCGGATGATGTGATGGATGTAGATATCGAGCAGATAGCGGATGCTGATGTTGAGGCCTCCGATGCCGATGTGGCAGAGCCTGAGTCTGCAACCGAGGAGCCTGAGCAGGAGGTGTATGATAGTGGTATTGTAATCGATTCCGAGCAGTTAAACCTCTTTTAATTCTTTTAATGTGGCTATGAAGATTTTTCTGGTGGGATATATGGGCTGCGGCAAGAGTACGCTGGGGCGCAAGCTGGCCAAGGCTACGGATATGCTCTTTGTTGATATGGACTCCTGGGTAGAGGAGCGGGAGGGTGCTACCATAAGCGATATATTCCGTTACCAGGGCGAGGAGTATTTCCGTCAGAAGGAGCGCGCTTTGATTGAGGAACTTGCTCTCTCGGATGAAAACCTTGTTATATCAACAGGTGGCGGAGCCCCTGCTTGGAGAGATAATATGCAGCGTATGAATGCTGTCGGCGAGTGCTTCTATCTGCGGCGCACGGCGCAGCAGATAGCCTCACGACTTAGTCCTCACGGCAGGCAGAAACGACCCAAGCTGCGAGGCCTGAATGACGAGGAGCTGGTTGCGTTTATGACCGAGAATATGGCCGAGCGTGAGCCTTTCTATGCGCAGGCAAGGCACTGCATAGATTGTGCCTCGAAGAGCGACGAGGAGATTATAAACCTTATTTCAGAGATAGTTAAAGACAATGAATAACAACCCCATAGGTATCTACGATTCGGGCTTTGGCGGATTGTCGGTGTGGCGCGAGCTGTATCGGGCGCTGCCCGACGAGTCGTTGATATATCTTGGGGATGGCAAGAACTGCCCTTACGGCTCTCTTGACGACAAAACCATACGCACCTACGCGGCGGAGGCTGTTGAGTGCCTGCTTGCCCAGGGGTGCAAGATGATAGTTGTGGCGTGCAATACGGCCACGGCGGCAGCGATAAGTTTTCTGAGGGATAAGTATCCCCATCTGCCTATCGTGGGCTTGGAGCCGGCGGTGAAGCCTGCCTGCAAACTCTCAAAGAGCAGGCGTGTGGCTGTACTTGCTACCGAGAGCTCGCTGCGCAGTGATAAGTTTCGCCGTGCCATAGAGCAATATAGTGGAGATGTAGAGGTGTTGTCGGTTGTCGGCGAGGGCTTTGTTGAGGCCGTAGAGGCGGCTCAGGAGCAGAGCGAGGCTACACGCGAAAAGGTCGCCGCAGTCATCGAGCCTCTCATAGCACGGGGTGTAGATGTTGTGGTGCTGGGCTGCACGCACTATCCCTTCTTGAAGGGTGTTATACGCAGTGTGGTGGGCGACAGAGGTGTTACCATCATCGACTCGGGCGAGGCTGTGGGCAAGAGGGTGCAGAGTCTGTTGGAGCGTTACGACCTCAGAGCCGAGGAGGAGCACGAACCTAAGTATGAATTTTTAACATTTGCCGATGAGGATTACAGTGAGCGTCTGCGCACAAAGGCCTTCGGCGAGTAGTGATAAGCAAGCATAATAGTTATGGCACAAAAGAGAATAAATAATAAGAAAGGCGTCAGCCAGAATGGTAAGCCAATGACCTCATCCAACGACAACCTGCTTTGGATGCTCGGTTTTGTGTTGCTCGCCGTGGGCTTGTTTGCCACCGTGTCGGTCATCTCGCACCTCTTCAATTGGAGTGCCGATGTGTCGGCAATTCAAAACGATGAGTCGGTGTCGGGTGTAGTCATCCCCTACGAGAATATTTGTAGCGGGGCGGGTGCCCGTGTGGCTTATTGGGTGGTGGACTGCTCGTTTGGCGTTTTCGGTATTATTATCCCTATCGTCCTTACGGTCATCGGCTGGCGCATATTCCGCAAAAAGCAGTTGAACATCAATCACTTCGCCCTGAGCGGAGTCTTGCTTGTTATTATGGGCTCGGTGACGATGGGATTGGTTGATATCAAGACGGCGTTTATGCACGATCTGGGTGGCAGGCTCGGTGTTGTGTGTGCCGATGATTTGTCTGCGGCTCTGGGTCTGGGTGTTATTCTGGTGCTTGTCGTGGGCTGGATATTGACGGGAGTCTTTATCAATCGTAACTTTATCGGTACGGTTAATAAGGCGAGCGACAAGATGGTCGATAGAAGTGAGAAAATCCTTGCCGGCGTAAAGGGTATTGTGGCACGCCGCGATGTGTCGGAGCCCGCTGGTGAGGAGCAGGCAGATGACAAGCCACAGGAGCAGCCTGCGCCCGAGGAGTATGTTGTTCCAAAGCCTGAGAGCGAGCCGGAGCAGGATTTGCCCTTGCAGCCCGTGACGGAGGAGGCCGGAAAGCCACTTACGATGAATGACTACCTCGCGGCTCAGCGTGCTGCGCAGATTGGTGAGCCTACTATGCAGTCAGAGTTTGGCGATGAGGACTATTTCAGGGTCGTGCCCAATGGAGAGGCTGAGGTAGATGTGGAGCGTCTGCTGGCTGAGGAGCAAAAGGCTCAGGAGCCCAAGGCGGGAGCGACTGTTGATGAGGATGGCTTTGTGGTTACATCGCGTCAAGGCGGTGCTGCAAATGCCTCTGAGCCTCAGGAGCAGGCACAGTCACCTCAGGAGCAGCCACAGGAGCAGCCACAGGAGCACGAAGAGGAGGAGCCTATAATTGTCAATGTATATGAGCATACGCCCCGCACCGTAAGTGAGGATGAGGTAGATGAGAATGAGCTTTACGACCCGCTGCGCGACTTGGAGTATTACAGGAAGCCTTCGGTGTCGCTGCTTGAAGATTATCAGTCACCACACAAGGTGGGCAGTGACGAGATATATGAGAACAAGTGCCGTATTCAGGAGACGTTGAAGTATTTCGGCATACCTATTGTCGATATTGATGCTACGGTGGGCCCTACCGTTACGCTCTACGAGATTAAGCAGGCACAGGGCGTTAAGATATCGAAGATACAGAGCTTGGAGAAGGATATAGCCCAGAGTCTGCGTGCGCAGGGCATACGCATCATTGCCCCCATACCGGGCAAGGGTACCATAGGTATCGAGGTGCCTAACCGCGACAAGCAGATTGTGTCGATGTACTCCGCTATCTGCTCCGAGAAGTTCCAGCAGGCGAAGGCTGAACTGCCCATAGTCATAGGTCGCACCATTCAGAACGAGAACTTTGTCTTTGACCTTGCCAAGCTGCCTCACTTGCTTGTGGCAGGCGCTACGGGTCAGGGTAAGTCGGTGGGCTTGAATGCCATCATCACCTCGCTGCTCTACACGAAGCACCCTGCACAGCTTAAATTTGTGATGATAGACCCCAAGATGGTTGAGTTCTCGGTGTATAATAAGTTGGAGCGTCACTTCCTCGCCAAGATGGAGTCTGACGAGGAGCCAATCATCACCGAGCCAAAGAAGGCTGTATGCGTACTTAACTCGCTGGTTGAGGAGATGGGGCGCCGCCTGGAACTGTTGAAGATGGCTACGGCAAGAAATATAGTCGAGTATAACGAGAAGTTTACCGCACGCCGCCTTAACCCACAGAAGGGACACCGCTTCCTGCCATATATAGTGGTCATCATCGACGAGTTCGCCGACCTTATTATGACAGCCAAGGAGGTCGAGGTGCCCGTTATGCGTCTGGCGCAGAAGGCCCGTGCCGTGGGTATTCACCTCATAATCGCTACACAGCGTCCCGACGTGAAGGTCATCACGGGAGGTATCAAGGCTAACTTCCCTGCGCGTATTGCGTTCCGTGTAATGCAGATGATTGACTCGCGTACCATCATCGACCAGCCCGGAGCAAACCAGCTTATAGGTCGTGGTGATATGCTTTTCTCGAAGGATGGTGAGCTGACACGCATACAGTGTGCTTTGGTTGAGACCAAGGAGGTGGAGCGTCTTGTTGATTTTGTCGCCAAGCAGCAGGGCTACACCGAGGCTTATCCATTGCCCGACTTCGATATGGAGGCAGGAGCCGAGGGCTCAGCAGGGGGCGATGGCGACAGTGGTGCACCCGTAAAGTATGATGTGTTGTTTGGTGAGGTGGCACGTGCTGCCGTGACCAACGGAATGATATCTACATCCTCTATCCAGCGCAACTACGAGGTGGGTTTCAACCGAGCGGGCCGCATTATGTTGCAGCTCGAAAAGGCGGGCATTGTAGGCCCTCAGGTGGGTGCCAAGCCTCGCGAGATTAAGTTCTACGACCTGCCATCGTTAGAGGCCAAGTTGCAGTCGCTGGGTGTGTTTTAGCAATAACTGCGCTCAGTTGAGCGTTTGTACAGAAAGGAGTTACTATGCGTAATTATATAATCATACTTGCCGCTGTGTTTGCGTGCGCGGTGCAGAGTGCTGCGGCACAGGATGCTGCACAGATGGTTGACCGTGTGGCCCGCTATGTTGAGCAGATGGGTAACTACGATGTGGAGTTTGATATCGAGGCCGAGGGCTACAAGGCTTCGGGCAGTTACTCTGTGGCAGGGGATACCTATCATATAAAGTTGCAGCACGCGGATGTATATTCCGATGGTAAGGTGAGGTATGAGGTAGACCACGAGCGTCGCGAGGTGAATGTCGATGTGGTCGATTTGTCGAGCCGTAATGTGATGGATAACCCTACGCGCTGCTTTGACTTTGTGGGTGAGGATTACGATGTGGGCGTGCAGCGCAAGAGTAAAGAGGCTGTAACCCTGCGCATAACGGCCAAGGATGATGCCTTTGAGGGGGAGATATTCTTAACGGCCGATGCTGCGGGCAAGCCCCAGGAGTTGCAATACAGGCTCTACGAAGATGTTATAACGGTCAAAGTCAGGAGCATAAAACCCCGCAAGACAAAGATTGCAACCTATTCAAAGTCCAATTATAAAGATTACGAAGAGATTGATTTCAGGTAATTGGTTACCATACAAAAAGAATCTGTCTAACAAGGCTCTTTCGGCATCTGCCTTGTCTGAAAAATGCTCATTTACGCTAAGTAAACTGCGCTTTTTCAGCCTTCGAGCAGCTTCAAAATAGCTCTTGTTATACAAATTCTAAAAAAGCGAGGCTGTCCAAAAACTTGTTGGACAGCCCCATTTTTTTGTATTGATATTGGGAATTACTTAATCTCCCAAGTCTCGCCCGAGCGAAGAAGATCATCCATGCACTTAATCTTTGCGCCACTCTGTACCTCCTTAACCTGCTCCTCGACTTTGAGGTCATAAACATTGCTGTCCTGTACGTCGCGGATTACACCCACGGCTACGGGATACTCAGGATACTTCATCGCTGCCAACATAGAGTGCAGGGTAGTGTCCTCGGTATGTGCGTCGTGGGTCAGCACGTCATCAAGAGTGTAGCCATCCTCGCCAACGGTGACAACCTTCAAACGCATATCCTCAAATACCAGACCCTTGTTGTTGCCCTCGCCAAAGAGCATCTTCTCGCCGTGCTTCAACGTGATGGTGTTTTGCAGACGTGTCTGGCGGTCGCCGGCAAATGTGGCGTGAGTCTTGTCATTGAAGATGACGCAGTTTACCAGCGCCTCAACAACAGCCATACCCTTATGCTTCGCAGCAGCCACAAGGCAATCCTTTGTGAGCATAACCTCCATATCGATTGTACGGGCAAAGAATGTACCCTTGGCACCTATAACCAGCTCGCCTGGGTTGAAAGGCTTCTCGATAGTGCCGTAAGGTGAAGTCTTTGTAATCTTGCCAAGCTTGGTTGTGGGCGAGTACTGACCCTTCGTAAGACCATAAATCTCGTTGTTGAAGAGAATCATATTAAGGTCTATGTTGCGACGTATGGCGTGGATGAAGTGGTTACCTCCAATAGCCAACGAGTCGCCGTCGCCCGAGCATACCCAAACCGAGAGGTCGGGGTTTGCAGTCTTGATACCTGTTGCAATGGCATTCGCACGGCCGTGGATGGTGTGGAAGCCAAAGGTCTTCATATAGTATATGAAACGTGACGAGCAACCGATACCCGAAACGAATGTGAACTTGTTGTGTGGGATGTCGAGTGCGTCAGCCACCTCAGGCATGGCGCGCTGTACGGCATTCAAGATAGCGTGGTCACCACAACCTGGGCACCACTTCACAATCTGGTCGCTCTTGAAATCTGCGGGTGTATATTTGTATTCTGCCATAGCCTTTTATAGCAATGAGTTAAACTTATCTTTCAGCTCTACGATAGTGAATGGCTGACCCTCGGTCTTGTTGTACTGCTCGAAGGTGTAGCTCTGGAACATACCACGCAGGTATGATGCAAACTGACCCTCGTTAAGCTCGCAAACAACAATCTTCTTGTGACCCTTCAACAACTCCTCAACGCCGTGTGGCAGAGGGTTCAGGTAGTTGAAGTGAAGCAATGAGATGCTCTTGCCCTCCTGCTGCAACTCCTCAACGGCTGTCTGCAAGTGACCACGGGTACCACCCCAGCCGATAACCAGCACATCGGCATCCTTGGCCCCCAATACCTCAGGCGTAGGCAACTCGTCGGCAACCAATGCAACCTTCTGAGCGCGTGTACGAGTCATCTCCTGGTGGTTTGCAGGGTCGTACGAGATTGAGCCCTTCAAGTGGTCCTTCTCCAAGCCGCCGATGCGGTGCTCCAAGCCCTCCTTGCCGGGGAATGCCCAGCCGCGTGCCAGCTTCTCGTTACGGGCGTAAGGCATAAAGTCACCCTCGCACTTCTCAACGATAGGTGGGCAGATTGCAGGGTACTCGGCCATTGATGGTATGCGCCAAGGCTCCGAGCCGTTGGCGATGAAGCCGTCGGTGAGGAGAATTACAGGAGTCATATGCTCCATTGCAATCTTCGATGCCATAAAGGCGTAGTGGAAGCAGTCGCTTGGCGATGAGGCTGCGATGACAACCACAGGACACTCGCCATTTCTACCATACAGAGCCTGCATCAAGTCGCTCTGCTCGGTCTTTGTAGGCAGACCTGTTGATGGGCCGCCGCGCTGAACATCGACAACAACCAAAGGAAGCTCAGCCATCACAGCCAGACCCAGCGCCTCGCTTTTGAGTGACAGACCAGGGCCTGATGTTGTTGTAACGGCAAAGTTACCTGCATAAGCGGCACCGATAGAGGTGCAGATACCTGCAATCTCATCCTCGGCCTGCACGGTCTTTACGCCCAAGTCCTTACGCTTGGCAAGCTCCTCCAAGATAACCGTAGCAGGTGTGATGGGGTATGAACCACAGAAGAGTGGCAGACCCGACTTCTCGCTCGCAGCGCAGAAGCCCCACGCAGTGGCTACGTTACCGTTGATTGAACGATAGGTGCCCTTCTCCAATGGTGCAGCCTCAACCTTGTAGGTGTTGGCAAACTGGTGGGTGTTAGCAGCGTAGTTGTAACCTGCATCGATGGCGCGCTTGTTAGCTTCGGCAACGGCAGGGTTCTTCTTTGCAAACTTATCGTCTATATAACGCTTTGCGTAATCCTCGGGGCGGTTGTAGATGTAGAAGCAGATACCGAGTGCAAACATATTCTTGCACTTTACGTCCGACTTGTTGTCCAGACCCATATCGGCCTGCGCCGCGCGTGTCATAGATGTAATGTCGGGTATTACTACGTTGTAGCCCTCCAAGCCAAGCTCCTCGATTGGGTTCAGGGTTGCGTAGCCTGCCTTCTTGATGTTCTCCTCGGTGAGTGTGTCACCGTCGATAATCACCGTAGCATCCTTCTTCAACCACTTGCGGTTGGCCTTTAATGCTGCGGGGTTCATTGCAACCAATACGTCGCAGTAATCACCTGGGTTTGTAACCTTGCCTGAGCCAATGTGTACCTGGAATCCCGAAACGCCGGCAACAGTACCCTGTGGGGCACGAATCTCGGCTGGGTAGTCGGGGAATGTCGAGATACCATTTCCAATCAAGGCAGAAGTGTTCGAGAAGAGTGTACCTGTCAATTGCATACCATCACCAGAGTCACCTGAAAAACGGATAACAACCTCTTTTAACTCCTTCGCATTGAGATTTTCCATGATATAATGTAATTTAGTTAGTGTTGTTTTCTCTCGCTTTTATACAAAAATCTAAATATAATACAAAGATACAAGATAAATCGTTACGTTATTCTAAAAAATGGATAAATTTTATAATCTTTTTCTCTGTGCCAGATATACTCCTACAAGAATAAGCACAGCACCCGCAATGGCGAGCAGGGTTATCTTCTCGCCCAGGACAATATGCGAGGTGAGCATCGCTACAATGGGGTTTATGTACAGGTAGTTTGTTGCATCCACCGTGCCCAGCTGCTTCAACACGGCATTCCACGCCGCGTAGCATACAAGCGAGGCTACAATGCCCAGAAAGAGCAGGTTGCTCCACACCGTGGGACGTAGGAGTTGCTCTGTACTCACGCTCCAAGGCTCGAATAAAAGGAAGTAGGGCAGCAGGGTTACCACGCCATAGAAGAATATCTTGCGTGTAATCATCATCAGCGGATAGCGACCCTCGACCTTGCTGAGCACTATGCTGTACACCACCCACGTCAGGGCAGCGCCAAGAGTCAGAATATCGCCCACAGGGCTCAGTTTCAGGATGAAGTTACCATTATAGACAACTAATGCCACTCCCACGAGTGAGAGCATGGAGTAGAGGTAGAGCTTGCGACTCGCTCCGCGCCCCTTGTTAAGTATATTTACGGCCACCATCGTAAGCAGGGGTGTGGCGGCTATGATGATAGCCACATTAGAGGCTTGGGTGTAGAGCAGGGCGGTGTTCTCCAAGAGGAAGTATGCCGAGCCGCCCGTGATGCCGAGCAGAACCATAAGTAATTCATCTTTGAGGTTATCACACCATAGCTTACTCTTGACGAAAGGCAGTATGCAAATGTACGCCAGCACAAAACGCAGGGTCATAATGGCTGCGGGCGAGAGTCCCTCGTCGAGCAGTAGCTTGGAGCTGATGAATGTCGTACCCCAAATGGCTGAGGTGGCAATGGCTAAAATATGATAAAAGTGCTTCACCTTAACGTATTGAGTTCATTCTGATACTTGCCTTCACTATTGCTATGGCTCTGATGCGGCTAATCTCAATATCCTTGTCGGCATGGTGTGGGTTCTGGCTTACGAGTTTTACATAGCCCTCGCGCTCTGACTTCTGGATGTACTTAACCGTAATGTACTCTTCGCCGTCAAGGTCCAGCGAGAGCAGGTACATATCGCCCCAGAAGATGTTGTTCACGTCTTGTAGCTGCTTGTAAAGTACAATGTCGCCACTTTTTAGTAGTGGATACATCGAATCTCCCACGATGTAGATTGCGCCATCGCACTTTGGAAGGTTGGGAATATGTATGTAGTTTATGGGTTTGTTTGTCTCTTGGTCATTAAAGAGAGGTACAAGTCCCGCTGTGCCCTCTATGGAGTAGAGGGGCACGCTCTGCATAGGCAACGAGTTGTCCGAGCGCAGGCGGAATGCCGTGAATTCGGGCTCGGCATTGAACATATTACCCTTGCCGGTCTCTAACCAGTCGGGATTGACGTTCAAATCTTGAACAAGTATATTTTTGTTGCGTGTAGATAGTCCGCACTTGCCTGTTTCAATCATCGAGAGAGCTGCTTTGCCGATGCCAAGTCGCTGAGCGAGTTGTTCTTGCGTTAATTTGAGCTCTTTGCGTATTAGTTTTACCCTGTTTTCCATAAACTTTTATAAATAAATTTTATATAAAATAATTGTACTTTTTCGATACAAAATTCAGTATTTGAACTTATCTTTGTAGTGCAAAGTTAAGCAATTTACATCAAATAACCAAATAAATTTAATTAAAAATCAATTATGTACACTATTTCATCTGAACTTTATCATTATCTGGCTACCCGTTTGGTGGAGTTGGCATCCGACTGCGGCTACTATTCGGGAAGTATTGAATTTGAATTTGAGGGGGTCTCGTGTGAGATGATTCTCTCGGCTGTTGTATATCATCAGGACGAATGTGATGAGTGGGCGACACATACTGCTGTGGAGGATATGGTGCCCGTGTGGTGGGAGTTTCACACCTACATCGACGGCGATGAGGTGCTGAACGATATGTCGTTCAATGAGGTCAGGGACTATATTAAATTGCTGCTGTAATATGGCTAAGAAGAAGATTATATCCGATTTCGAGGTGTGGCTTAAATCTGTGCAGCCCATAGTTGTAGAGGAGGTTAAGGGTGATGGAGCGATGCAGACAACTGACAATAAGTGCGCATCAACACCCTCTGCCTCTTCTGCCCCTGCCTTTGCCGAGTTTGCCAGGGCCATATACCCTTTTATACAGATAGAGCAGTTTCACGCCAACTACTACCGCCTGCTCGAAGCCTTTGCTACGGGACGCATACGCAAGCTTATGGTCTCAATGCCGCCGCAGCACGGCAAGAGCGTGGGAGCCAGCACTTTGCTGCCGTCGTATATGCTGGGTCTGAATCCCAACCTGCGTATTGCCATAGCCTCCTACTCGGCGTCACTTGCCAATAAGTTCAACCGCCGTGTGCAACGAGTGTTGGAGTCCAGGGAGTATGAGGACATCTTCCCCTCCACACGCATCAAGCGTGGTGGTAAGCCGCCGCAATATCTGCGTACGGCTGACGAGGTGGAGATTATCGACCACGATGGCGGCCTGCTCTCGGTGGGGCGTGAGGGCTCAC
This sequence comes from Alistipes sp., assembly GCA_045603645.1. Lineage (GTDB taxonomy): Bacteria > Bacteroidota > Bacteroidia > Bacteroidales > Rikenellaceae > Alistipes. The sequence continues at coordinate 23,415 of JAZUMN010000005.1, forward strand.
TTACGGGTAATAGGGTAGATTGCTTTATCCTCGACGACCTCTATAAAGATGCTATGGAGGCCAATTCGCCCCTTATCCGTGAAAACTGCTGGGAGTGGTATACCTCGGTTGTGCGTACGCGTATGCACAATAGGTCGCAGGAGATAATTGTCTTTACCCGCTGGCACGAGGAGGACTTGATAGGTGTGCTGCGCGAGCACGAGCGATGCGTAGATTTGCGGCAGTGGTCAGACCTCGATAGTGTGGGGTATGACGATTGGCTCTGCATCAACCTCGAAGCCTTAAAGACGGGCGAGCCCACCGAGATAGACCCCCGCAAGGAGGGCGAGGCGCTGTGGGAGGAGCGTCAGAGCCGGGTGCTACTCGAAGGTAAGCGCAGGCTCGACCCCGTGAGGTTTGAGTGTATGTATCAGGGATGTCCCTCGTTGCAGGGCGGGCTGCTCTATGGTGCGGGCTTTCAGACCTACGACACCCTGCCGCACGATGTTGTGCGCCGTGCCAACTACACCGATACGGCCGATATGGGTGACGACTACCTCTGCTCGATGAGCTATGCCGTAGATAGCGATGGTGTGATATACATTCTGGATGTGGTATATTCGCGCGAGCCTATGGAGCTCACCGAGGGTATGGTTGCCTCAATGTTGCAGTCCAACGATGTGCGTCAGGCTCATATAGAGAGTAATAATGGTGGTCGAGGCTTTGCCCGCTCGGTGCAGCGTCTTGCGCCACGCGTCAGGATAGAGTGGTTTCATCAGGGCGCAAACAAGGAGGCACGCATACTCTCCAACTCCGCCACGGTGCTGCATATGGTACGCTTTCAGCAGGGGTGGGCAACCCGTTGGCCGGAGCTGTACTCCCACCTTATGACCTACCGCCGCGACTTCCGCTCCAACCGCTGGCACGACGCTCCCGATGTCCTCACGGGAATTATCGAACACGAGGTGTTGCAGACATCGAGTAAGATAGTGCGTTTTGGCTTCTTCTAAAAGATTAAAACGGCCTTGCAGAAGGGGGTAATATAAATAAAGCACCGCTTGAAGTGAGCGGTGCTAATCTGTTTATAAACAATGTGTTATAAAATCTCTTCCAAGCGAGCAACAGGTGCTATGTCATAGCCCGAAAGCATACCCTTCTGGTAGCGGAAATAACCCGATATGGCAATCATCGCTGCATTGTCGGTTGTGAACTTTAATTCGGGTATAAAGGTGCGCCAGCCGCGACGGCGGCCCGCCTCGGCAACAGCCTCGCGAAGACCTGAATTTGCCGACACGCCACCCGCTATGGCAACATCTTTGATGCCTGTGCGTTTGGTCGCCTTTATGAGTTTGTCGAGCAGGATGTCGATGATGGTCTTTTGCAGCGAAGCGCATAGGTCGGCCTTGTTCTTCTCGACAAAGTCGGCATCCTCCTTGACGCAGTCACGCAGGGTGTAGAGGAATGAGGTTTTAAGCCCCGAGAATGAGAAGTCGAACTCGCCCTTGACGTGTGGCTTGGCAAATGAGAAGGCCTCGGCATTGCCCTCCTTCGCCAGACGGTCAATAACGGGACCTCCCGGGTAGGGCAGCCCCATAACCTTGGCGCATTTGTCGAAAGCCTCGCCCGCAGCGTCGTCTATTGTAGTGCCTATAATCTCCATTTCGAGGGGTGACGACACCTTTACAATCTGTGTGTGTCCGCCGCTGACAAGCAGGCACAGGAACGGGAACTCGGGGTGTGGCATATCACGGTCGGGCAGGTCGATAAAGTGCGACAGGATGTGACCTTGCAGGTGGTTTACCTCGACCATCGGTATGTTGTTTGCAATCGACAGACCCTTGGCGAACGATGTTCCTACCAGCAGTGAGCCGAGCAGGCCTGGGCCACGAGTGAAGGCTATGGCATCGAGTTTGTCGGGGGTGATGTTAGCCTCTTTGAGGGCTGTATCAACCACGGGAATGATGTTTTGCTGATGTGCACGCGAGGCCAATTCGGGGATGACACCTCCGTACTTGATGTGCACAGCCTGCGAGGCTATGACGTTGGAAAGCAGTGTGGTGTTGCGAATTACCGCTGCCGAAGTGTCGTCGCAAGATGACTCTATGCCAAGAATCGTGATATCCATAATGCGTTTTTTATGTGTTTTTTTCTATTTTAATAGAAAAATTATTACATTTGTAGGTTTTATAACCGAAGTTGGATGCGCAAAGTTACGAAAATATTGTTAAAGGTGCTATCAGTTACGCTTTTGTTTCTGATATTTTCTCCTATTGTGCTCACTTTGGTGCTGTCGCTGCCCTCGGTGCAGAACTATGTTGTAGATTATGCAACGCAGTTTGCAACGGAGAAGCTGGGTGTCCGTGTTGCGATTGATAAAATCAGGGTGGGGGCTTTGGGCAGTGTCCGTGTCTATGGTTTCTATGTGGAAGATTTCCGGCAGGATACTCTGCTCTATGCCCAGAAGGTGGAGGCCTCCATTGCTCTTACGCCCGAAAAGTCGGATCTTGTGTTGCGGGGCGGTGAAGTGTCGAATGTTGTGCTCAACCTCAGGGAGATGCCTTCGGGTGTGATGAATATCAAGGAGGTTGTGGACCGCATAGCCAAGAAAAATACCGAGAAGAAACCTTTTGTAATCCATATCGAGGATGTGAAGGCGGAGAATGTGTCGCTGCTTATCGAGCGCCTCGAACATCGCAATCCCGAATATGGCGTAGATTACGGCAATATGCGCATAGACAGCATTGCAGCCGTTGTAGATGACCTGCGCATTGAGGGTAATGTTGTGGGCGGACATATCCGCAGCCTGTCGGCACGGGAGCGTAGCGGCTTTGCGGTGCAGAGCTTCACGGGTGACTTCCTTGTTGACAGGGGTCTGGTCGATTTGCGTGAGATTGAGGTAAGGTCTGAGCAATCTGTTGCGCGTCTGCATAAATTCGTCTTGCGAGGTGAAGACTGGCCTGAGTATAAGGATTTTATCCACAACGTTAAGATGGAGGGCGATATCTATTCCTCTTCGGTTACCTCGGATGATGTGGCTTATTTTGCTCCACGTCTGCTGCCCTGGAATCTGTCGGTGCGAGATGTGAAAGCTTCTGTTACTGGTACTGTTGCCGATATGGCGATAGATGTCAGGGGTGTTGATTTCGGTCAGCGTAGCCTCCTTGTGGGTAAGGTGTCGCTGCGGGGTCTGCCCAAGGTTAAGAGTGCGGGTATGTCGGTCAATCTGAAAAAGCTGTCGACCAATGGCCGGGATATGAATATGCTCCTGTCGGGCATCACGAGCAAGCCTATGCCTGCGAAGGTGCGTGAGATAGTAGATGCTGCGGGAGATGTTATCGTCGCGGGCGAGTTCGATGGCGGTATGAAGGCTTTTACTTCGGAGCTCGACCTTATTACACAGGCGGGCAATATGACTGTGGCAGCGCAGTATGAAAATCTTAAAGCAAAGCAGGTGGTTGATGAGAAGGGCGTCAAGCGTACCTCTCCTGCAATGTCTATGCTCGAAGCCGATGTGACGCTCAAACGTATGAATATAGGCAGACTCCTTGGGCAGAATGTTCTGGGTGAGGCGGATGCATCGGTGCACTTTGGCGGCGTCAGTTCCAAGGCGGGTCTCAGGGGACAGCTGCGAGGCGAGGTGGCTCATATGGAGTTGAACGATGCCGACTATACGGATCTTTGGTTGAAGGGTACGGTTGAGAATAAGAGTTTCACGGGTGAGCTGTCGAGTGATGCCTCTCCAATGGAGTTTGCGTTGGAGGGTACGGCCGACCTTAATGGCCAGAAGCCTGTCTATGATTTCCGCCTGAGGGTGGAGGATGCCGACTTGAAGGCTATGAATATAAACCGCCGCGACACGCTCTCGCACCTTAGCTTTGATGCTGAGTTCTATGCCGTAGGACGTAATATAGACGAGATGAGCGGCACGGTTGACATCAGCAATGGTCTCTATCGTTACAATGCCGATACACTTGCAGCTAACAGGGTGCACCTGACGTCGCAGAGTTCCGAGTCACGACGACAGTTAAACCTCGACTCCGACTTTGCCGAGGCTACATTCACGGGCCCTACGTCGTATGCCGATTTGATGAGTTACTTAAAGTCAGCGATGAGGAGATATCTGCCCAACCTTGCTACCGAGAAGGATATATACCTCAGCCAGGCAGATGAGCAGGGCGGTTACTCGGCACTCTCGCTGGTGGTCAAGGATGCCGACCCGCTGCTGAATGCCATCACGCAGGGTGTAAACATAGCCAGCGGCTCTACACTGAACTGCACGCTCAACCCCCTGACCAATCATCTGCTGCTCAGGGCTGAGTCGGAGTATGTAGAGCTGCGGAATGCACTCATAGCAAACCTTGATGCCAACATAACCAATCAGGGTGATTCGCTGGCAATGTATGTGCAGTCGGAAGATTTATACCTGGGGGCCATACATCTGCCACAGATGAATATTATGGGTGGCGCAAAGAGCAACAGAGTCTTTGTCTCGGCGGGCTTTGACGATGTGCATAACAAGTTCAAGGGCGGTGTAGCGGCAATGGCTCATCTCAGAAGGGTGGGCAAGGAGAATATGCCTCAGATGCATATCCACCTCTCGCCCTCGACCATTACCACAAGTAATAAGCAGTGGCGCATAACCTCTAACGGTATAAGCATCGATACAGCCAGAATTGAGGTTGAGGACTTCACGGTGCGCAGCGCTCATCAGCTGCTCAGCGTCGATGGTGTTGCTTCACGACATAGGGAGGACTCGTTGCGTATTGAGATGCGGGACTTCGAGATAGAGCCTTTTATGGGCTTCCCGCTGCGTCTGGGCTATGCCATCAAGGGTAGGGCAAGTGGTGCGGCATCGATTCAGGCAGCTCTCAATAAGGGCGAGTTGGAGGCCGACGTGCGCATAGACAGTATGATGGTGAACTCCACCCCTGTGGCAGAGCTCGGCATAGATGCACGATGGGACTTTGAACAGCAGCGTGTGCGTGTGAAGATGAATAACCTGCGCACAAACGAAAATGTCGTCACGGGATACTATGCCCCCGCCACAAAGCGTTACTATGCTGAGGGTGTGCTTAACCGCCTGCCTATGCTGATGCTTGACCCCGTGTTGAAGGGTGTGCTGTCAAAGACCGAGGGCGAGGCTTCGGCTAAGTTGGAGATTTTGGGTCAGGGACGTCAGGCGAAGCTCAATGGCGTTGTGGATGTTGAGAATATGGCCACTACGGTTGATTATACCAATGTGCGCTACACGGCACCGCAGGCGAGGATAAATGTTGTGGATAACCACCTCATAGCCTCGGCGGTGAAGGTTTATGACCCTGAGCAGAATGCGGGTCAGCTGAGTATGGATTTGAACTTGGAGCACCTCTCTAACATAGCCTACACGGTGCGTGTGACGCCTCGCAATATGGTGGTGCTGAATACCACATCGCAGGATAACGACCTCTTCTACGGCAAGGTCTATGCGTCGGGTATGGCGACAATAAACGGCAGCAAGAAGGGCACAACACTCGACCTGGTGGGTACTACCGAGGGTAACTCGCACTTCTTTATGCCTCTGTCGGGCAAGAGCGATGCCGCGAATGCCGACTTTGTGGTCTTTGAAAAGCCTGGTGTGGTTATAGACTCAACAAACTACCTGATGCGCCGCAAGATGATGTATGAGCGTCAGCAGAGAGCCTTGTCGTCGGGTGCCGGAACGATGAACATAAACCTGGCACTTACGGTGACCGACAATGCCGAGGTGCAGCTGGTTATTGACCCTACGGTGGGCGATATCATCAAGGCTCGGGGTAACGGCTCGCTGTCGATGCGCATTGTGCCAAGTGCCAATATATTTGATATGTATGGCGACTACACCATCACCGACGGTAGCTACCTCTTCACGTTGCAGAACATCATCAACAAACGCTTCCTGATTGAGTCGGGCTCGACAATTACCTGGACGGGTGAGCCTATGGATGCGAGGCTGAACATCGATGCCATATACAAACTTAAAGCCTCGTTGCAGCCTCTGCTCTCGTCCACTACGCTTGATAATGTGACGCGTGCCGTGCCTGTGGAGTGTATAATAAACCTAACTGAGCGATTGTCAAACCCTACCGTGACATTCGATATCAAGGTGCCTAACGCCGACTCCGAGATTCAGAATGCGGTGGCCAACCTGCTCAATAACCAGCAGTCGATAGCAACGCAGTTTATGTATCTGCTGGTGAGTGGCTCCTTCTACTCGGATACGGCTACCTCGTCAAATATAGGTGCTACGGCATCTGCCACGACAGGATTTGAGCTCTTGTCAAATCAGCTGAGCAACTGGCTGTCGAGTGATGACTACAACATCATTTTGCGCTACCGACCCAAGTCGGAACTTGCGAGCGACGAGATTGATGTGGGCTTCTCGAAGAGTCTGGTAAATGATAGATTGCTTGTGGAATTGGAGGGTAACTACCTGGTCGATAGTAAGATGGCACAGAACAGTAATATGTCTAACTTTATGGGCGAGGCTTATATCACCTGGCTTATAGACAGGGCGGGTAGCCTGAAACTCAAAGGCTTCACGCAGACCATTGACCGCTTTGACGAAAACCAGGGTCTGCAAGAGACGGGCGTAGGTATATATTATAAGGAGGACTTTAACAATTGGAAGGACTTGAAGCGCAGGGTCAGGGAGCGTTTTATGAGCAAGCGCCGCCGTGAGCGTGAGCAACGTGAGCGAGAGATTGCCGATAGTCTGCAAAATGTGAATAAAAACTTAAATAAATAATAAACAAAACGAATTATGATTGATTTTCTTCAAGCTGCCGAGGTGGCAGCAACAAACGTGGTAGCAGATGAGGCTGCGCGTATGGGTTTGTGGGAACTTTTCCTGAAAGGTGGATGGTTGATGTGGATACTGCTCCTGCTGGGCGGTGTGGCTGTGTTTATCTTCGTCGAGAGGTATATGGCCATCCGCAAGGCGTCGTATCTGGATATGAACTTTATGAATCGCATACGCGACTACATCTCTGACGGTAAGATTCGTGCTGCGGTAGATTTGTGTCGCAAGACAAACACCCCTATCGCCCGTATGATTGAGAAGGGTATCGGTCGCATAGGACGTCCTATGGGTGATATTCAGTCGGCGATTGAGAATGTAGCCAACCTCGAAGTGTCGAAGCTCGAAGATGGCCTTCCAATCCTTGCAACCATCGCCGGTGGTGCGCCTATGATTGGTTTCTTGGGTACGGTAATAGGTATGGTGCAGACCTTTATGGATATGTCGGCAGCAGGCGGCACTATTGACCTGTCGTTGCTCGCAGGCGGTATGTATGTCGCTATGGTGACAACGGTGGGTGGTCTTGTTGTGGGTATTCCTGCATACTTCGGCTATAACTACCTTGTTGCACGCGTTGAGAAGCTGGTGTTCCAGATGGAGGCCAACTCAATAGCATTTATGGATATCTTGAATCAACCCGTAAAGTAAACGAAGATGGCAATTAAGAGAGGTTCAAAGGTTGATAACTCCTTTTCGGCATCGTCAATGACCGACCTGATGTTCCTGTTGCTTATCTTTATGATCATAGCAACGACGCTCATCAGCCCCAATGCCGTGAAGCTGATGCTGCCCAAGAGTGCCAACCAACTCAAAGATAAGGCTATAACCACCGTGTCGATAAAGAACGAGGGCGGTGGCAGATACAAGTACTATGTGGAGCTGGAAAATGTAGGCTCACGCGAAGGTGTGGCTCGTGCCTTGAAGGCTCGTCTGGCGGGTCAGGAGGAGCCTACCATATCGCTGCACGCCGACAAGACGGTCGAGTGGGACGAGATTGTTCAGGTGATGAACATAGCCAAGGATAACGGCTATAAACTCATTGCTGCCACGCAGCCATAAAAAGTGCCAAACGGGGTGATTTCTGCGTTACACTTGCACTCGAAATGCTCATTTACATTTAGTAAACTCCGCTTTCTTGTGCTTCGCAAGCCTTGAAATCCCTCCCGTAAAACACTTTTATCAAACAAAGGAGAGTAATCTCCAAAACTTTGAATTCTGAATTTTGAATTCTGAATTTTTGAATTTCGTGTTGTATGAACCACTACGACGAGAACGATAATCGCCCCGGGCTGTATGGTGCGGTTGCCACAGCAATATATGCTATTGTGGTGGCGGCGCTGTTGCTGCTTACCTACCTGCCCATAAATGAAAGGGTGGAGTCGGAGATGATGGTGATTGAATTTGTCGAAGAGCCTCAGACTAAGCCTGCCCCAAAACCTGTGGCGCAGGCACCTCGTCACGAGAACCTGTCGCAGAATAATAATACTCAGCAGGTGAGTGGCACGGATGAGGTTACGCAGACCATCAATCAGCGCGCTATGTTCCGCAGCAACAAGGGTGGTGTGGATGAGCCTAAGGATTTGGGCAATCCATATGCCAAGAAGGGCGAGGAGAATAAAGCCAGCGGCAGTGGCGGAGGTCTTAACTCGGTGGGCAACGACCAGCTCGACGAGGGCTTGCGTGGCAGAGGTCTGGTGGGAACGCTGCCAGTGCCTTCGTATCCGGGCAATGTGAGCGGAAAGATTGTTATCAGGGTGAGCGTCAATCAGCACGGCAAGGTTACGCAGGCGGCGTATGAGCCTAAGGGTTCTACATCGTCGGATGCTAATCTTATCGCGGCGGCTATCGCGGCGGCCAAGCGTGCGCAGTTTACCGAGAGTCGTAGTTTTATGCAGGGGGGAACTATTACCTATAACTTTAAGTTGAATTAAATTATGAAGCGAATATTGTTGATGCTGTTGCTCGCTGGTATCTCTTTGGCGAGTGCTGTGGCAGCAAACAGTGGTGGAGAGCCCGATATGGTTTTTGAACGTACGGAGCATAACTTCGGCGATGTAAAACGCAAGGGCGGCGATGTGATAGCGATGTTCAGGTTCGTAAATCGTGGCGATGCGTCTCTTGTTATCAAGAAGGTTCATAAGTCGTGCTCGTGTATGGATATAGAGTTCTCGCGCAAGCCCGTGTTGCCAAACGAGGGTGGCGAGATAAAGGTTAAGTACGAGCCCCACAAGGTCGAGCCCGGCATGTTTAATAAGGTAATACAGATTTACACCAACGAGTCAAGGAGCGTGCGACTGATAACCATTCAAGGTAATTCGTTGTAAAGTAAAAGAGGTTGTCCTTCCTTTGTGGTTGGGCAACCTCTTAGTTTTGTTTGAATTAAATAATATTTTACCAATTACCACCCTCGGTGCCGGTAATTCCAAAATTTATCGCTTTTTCAATCTTCCCTACTAATACTTTCGAATAGACGATGCCTCCAATATAGCCAATTGCAGCTTCTCTTCGGTAATTTTTGTACTTTTTCTTGTCAAATGGATAGCCTTGATATACGGGAAAATCAATATCAGCAGGTGCGACACCTCCAAAGAGTACTTGTCCAACGCCGACGCTTGTGTCCATGTGGTATTCCTGGATGGATGTTATCAACCTGATTTTTGCATCTTTAATATCTAAACGAATTATAATATACTCTCCAACTGTAACAGATTTCGAAAAACCAGTTCTGCTTCCTACCCCTGATAAATAACCTTTTGCTAAAATCACACCTTGCTCTTTGTCTGTCATTTGAACAACAGATTTACCACTGTTAAATGATGCGACAAACCAATTATTTAGCATGACAAATAATTCATCTTTTGTTTTGTTTGGAGCGTCGATAATTGAAGTGAATGAAATTTGTCGATTTTGGTCAAGAGGATACTCAGTCATTAGCTTATCAGCCAACTCCATATACTCCTTCCCGTTTTGTGGCTGGATACCATAAATTTCAACGATAGCGTTGCCAATGTCCTCAGAAGTGATGATTTGTGATTTTGCTTCAAACGCGGCAACAATCATCAATGCAAGTAAAAAAAGTTTCTTCATAATACTTTGAATTTAAGTTAAACATATAAATTGTGTGCTATGCACTCATCTTTGTTAGATGGTAAACGTTTAACTTAAAGTAGGGGATTCCTAACAAAAGAAACGTGGGTGCACTTGATGTAACAAGGTACGACCAAGCACCCACAAAAACACAAGCACTACCCACGCCATACGACGTGAGCATTCAGCGTGCCTATTGGTGTTTTTGTTACTTAAAAATTGGTCGTTTTTGTTACAAATCCAATAGCCCTAAATGCCATCTATACACATTGCGTATTCCGCAACGATATTACAAATATAGCAATAATTTTGATAAATGATAATAATAAGGAGATAAATATTCCGAAAGATATTAGAAATATATGATATGGGTTTAGTTGTTGCTATGTCATTGCGAGGAGCGTAGCGACGTGGCAATCTCATATATAAACGCCATGCCACATTTTTTTTTGTTGGCTGAGGATGAAAGCCCTGTTTTCGATACTAAGCCAACAAAAAAAAAGAGAATCTGTCTAACAAGGCTCTTTTGTCATCTGCCTTGTCTGAAAATGCTCATTTACGCCGAGTAATTAACCCACACAAGGGTGGCTTTTCCTCCTCGCGGCTCGGCAAAGTAAACAAGCTTACTCTGCTCTCGCT
>JAZUMN010000006.1:0-3297 GCA_045603645.1 Alistipes sp.
GCTAAATTCGCTAAATTCACTAAGCTCCCTAACTATTCGATTATAATAATAAACGTCATTCCCCGGAGGATGATTTATCGTCCGACGATGGGAACGCCGCCATTAAGGCGAGAGCAGAGATAGCTTGCTTTCTATGCCGAGCCGAGGCGGTGAAAAGCCAACTTTATGTTGGGTTAATCTACCTTTTATTAAATGTTTGTCACTCCTGCCACCGCCTACCCACAAAGGTAGATGCCAATCATTTTTGCCTGCACCCTATTCGCTACTGCAATGGTCACCAAAGTGCAAAAAATGTGGCATGACGTTATATATATTGTCCGAGCCGAGGCGGTGAAAAGCCACCCTTGTGGTGGATTAGCGTAGCCAACGATGGGAATCTACCGCTTATAATTAGTGTTAGGAGATTGCCACGTCGGGCAAAAGTTCGCCTCGCAATGACACAACACTACACTATATAATTCCGATATTTTTTGTTAGTGGATAATTTTTTTGTACTTTTATGTATTCAAAGAGTCTATTAACCTTAAAATTCAAAAATATGAGCAACAAATTATCTCGTCTTGACTTCCTGCGTGCATCGGCTTTGGGTGCGGTGGCTATGACCTTCCCTACACTCAGCGCGGCGGCGGAGGCGACCAAAAAAGCTAAGAAAACAGGTGCCAACGACTTTATAAACATCGCCTTTATAGGCCTGGGCCAGCAGTCGGTATATCTCAAAAACGGGTTTATATCTATCCCCGATGTGCGCATCGTGGCTGCCTGCGATGTGTATGATATCAAGCGCAACCGCTTCGAGCAGCAGGTAAATAAGTACTATGCCGAGAAGGGTATCAAGCAGAAGATAGATATGTATATCGACTTTGAGGATATCCTGGCTCGCCCCGATATTGACGCTGTGGTGATTGCTACGCCCGACCACCAGCACGCCCGTATCGCCATTGCAGCTTGCAAGGCAGGCAAGGATGTATATTTAGAGAAGCCTCTGACGTTCACCGTATATGAGGGTCAGCGATTGATTGAGGCCGTGCGTGCCAACAACCGCATACTCCAAACGGGCTCTATGCAGCGTTCATCGTCTGAGTTTATTCACGCAGCCAATGTCGTTCGTGAGGGACGCCTGGGCAAGGTGCGCCTGATAGAGGCTTATGTGGGTGCCGGCCCCAAGCCATACAACCTGCCACAGCAGGAGGTGCCCGCAGGTCTGGACTGGGAGAAGTGGCTGGGGCCACTATCGACCAAGTTCTACTACAACCACGAACTTAACCCTCTCATCAAAGAGAACGGCCGCGATGAGTGCTGGGGCGCATGGCGCTGGTATCAGGGTCTTGGCGGTGGCTTTACCACCGACTGGGGTGCGCATATGTTCGATGTCGCCCAGTGGTGCATAGGCAAGGATGGCTCAGGCCCTACCGAGGTGCTGCCTCCTGCTGCCAGCCTCCACAAGTGCCTGACATATCGTTACGATAACGGCATTGAGGTCATCCAGAAGTCGTTTGGCTACGGTCAGGCTGTGCGCGTGCATGGCGAGAACGGCTGGATTATCGTGAAGCGAGGTAAGTTCCTGGCATCATCCGAGGATCTTATGCCTACCAAGGTTGAGCAGAATGCAGTGTATGAGACCAACGTAGGTCACCATCAGGCCTTTATCAACAGCATCAAGTCGCGCCGCGACCCTAATGTTCCCGTTGAGGTAGGACACTCATCCTGCACGATGTGTAACATAGGCAACATCGCCTACGAGCTGAACCGCCCCTTGCAGTGGAATCCCATTGTCGAGAAGTTTATGAATGACGACGAGGCCAACTCTAAGCTTCATTACGCCTACCGCGAGCCATATACGCTCGAATAGGTTTTGGTGGAGTTGCACTCCAAACAGCGCCGCCTGACAAGGTTTTGGTGTCACGCTTGTCCGAGAACTGCCTGCATACGTTAGTGTGCTGCGTGTTCTCGGACTTTGTGTTTGCGATTGTCGCTGTCTTTGGCTAATGTGACGCCGCAAGAATATTATTGGCACAATTTTGGGATTATCGGTGTAAATCAAGTTAAACAATACCGATATGAAGCACAGTGACAAAAAGCATTTGACGGCAGAGAATGGACGCCCCATTGCCGATAATCAGAATACACAAACCACAGGCGTGCGCGGCCCCGTGACCTTGCAGGACCCGTGGCTGACCGAGAAGCTGGCACACTTCGACCGCGAGGTGATTCCCGAGCGACGTATGCACGCCAAGGGCTCGGGTGCGTATGGAACATTCACCGTCACGCACGACATCACGGCCTACACGCGAGCCTCCATCTTTGCTCATGTAGGCAAGAAAACCGACTGCTTTGTGCGCTTCTCAACCGTAGCGGGCGAGCGAGGTGCTGCCGACGCCGAGCGCGATATTCGAGGCTTTGCCATGAAGTTCTACACCGACACGGGCAACTGGGATTTGGTGGGCAACAATACGCCCGTATTCTTCTTGCGTGACCCCTTGAAGTTTCCCGACCTTAACCACGCCATCAAGCGTGACCCCCGAACGGGTATGCGCTCGGCAAACAGTAATTGGGATTTCTGGACGCTGCTGCCCGAGGCTCTGCATCAGGTGACAATCACAATGTCGCCGCGTGGCATACCTGCTTCATTCCGCCACATGCACGGCTTTGGCAGCCACACATACAGCTTTATCGATGCCGACAACCGCCGCACATGGGTTAAGTTTCATCTGCGTACGTTGCAGGGCATCAGGAACCTTACCGACGAGGAGGCAGAGGCTGTGATTGCCAAGGATAGGGAGTCGCACCAGAGAGACCTGTTCGAGGCCATCGAGCGTGGCGACTTCCCGCGCTGGCTTATGCAGGTGCAGCTGATGAGTGAGGAGCAGGCGCGCAAGTATCACATCAACCCGTTTGATTTGACGAAGGTGTGGTATCACGGCGACTTCCCGTTGCATGATGTTGGCATTCTGGAACTTAACCGCAACCCTGAGAACTTCTTTGCCGAGACCGAGCAGGCGGCTTTCAACCCGATGAATATCATCGACGGCATAGGCTTCTCGCCCGACAAGATGTTGCAGGGGCGATTATTTTCCTATGGCGATGCACAACGCTACCGCCTGGGTGTAAACCATCACCTGATACCTGTAAACCGCCCTCGCTGCCCTTATCATTCTTACCACCGTGACGGGCAGATGCGCACGGACGATAATGTGGGGCGCACGATTGCTTATGTGGCGAACAGTTATGGGCAGTGGCGCGACCAGCCCTCAATGAATGAGCCTCCGTTGCAGACGTGTGGCGAGGTGTATAACTACG
>JAZUMN010000007.1:0-4635 GCA_045603645.1 Alistipes sp.
TCGTAAGCTCTTTATAGACGAGTATTTTAAGCTCAAATACAAGTAGAAAATGCGGGTGTTTGCCCACATTTATGTACTATTTTTGACCAATAAACAAAAACCGCCCCGATTTTATGTACTATTTTGACCAATAAGCCCAATTGTCGTACTGCAAAAAAAATATTACATAATATCAAAATCAAGCAGTGTATGCCCTCCGAGTCGCGCCCTGATATTATCGCCCGCCTTCACTGCGCCAACACCTACGGGAGTGCCCGTAAATATAAGGTCGCCGATGCGCAGGGTCATATACTTTGATACGTGCGCTATGATTTCATCCACCGTGAAGAGCATTTCGCGTGTAAAACCTCGCTGGCGCACCTCGCCATTTAGTTCCATCTCGAAACTCAGGTTCTGCACATCACCGCCCAACTCTGTCAAGGGGATAAACTGATTTGAGAGTGCTGCCGAGTGATCAAAACCCTTGCACAACTCCCACGGCAAGCCCTTGGCGATGGCCTCACGTTGCAGGTCGCGCGCCGTGAAGTCAATACCAAGCCCCACCTCCTCGTAGCAACGCGATGCAAACCTTACGTCCATACACTTCGCCAGACGCGTGATGCGCACCACAAGTTCACACTCATAGTGCACCTCATCAGAGAATGAGGGTATGTAAAAAGGGTCATTATTACGCAGCAGCGCCGTATCGGGCTTCAAGAAGAAGAGCGGCTCCTTGGGCAGTTCCGCACCATCGTTGAGCTCAGCCGCGTGCGCCGCATAGTTACGACCAATACAGATTATCTTCATTGTTTTTTGAATTTTTCTTTTCTTACATTTACATATATCGCCACCGCCACAAGCATTCCGCAGGGGATACAGCACAGCATCAGCATATATAGTCCCTTGCTCGGCATAAGTGGCGAGAGAAGTGCAAACGGCACTCCCACAAACATTGCATTCGACACCAAGCGAACAACTCTTGCAATATCAATCTTCTCGCGTTCAGCCTTTGGCATAGTGTTGTAACCAGCCATCGTCTCGGGATAGCAACGCAGGAACAATGCTGTCAAACACCACACTACGGCAAAAGTTAGCGCTCCGAAGAACATCAATTTTGAATTTTGAATTTTGAATTTTGAATTGTTTGCACGATATCCTCGGCAAACCTATCACTTGCGCCTGCACCACCAATAATCGAGCGCAACTCGTCAAAGTCTTTAAGCATCTTGTCGCGCTTGGCTCCGCCACGCATTATCGAGCGCAACTCCTGCTCCGCCTCATCCACCGAAGGGTTATAGACAACCATCTCGCGTACAACCTCACGCCCCATATTGATATTCACAAGCGATACGTAGGGGATGGTGAGCAGGTAGGGCTTAACCTTCTCATAAAGCCACGGAATACCATACACAACCACCTCGGGAACACCTATCAGGGCTGTCTCCAATGTCGCCGTGCCCGACGTTACGACCGCTGCCTCGGATATCTGCAACAGCTCATATGTCTTGTCGCAGACGAATTTTACATCCAAATCAGCCGTACATTTCTCATACTGCTCCCTGGATATCCACCCCACACCCGCAACAACAAACTGGTGTGAGGGCATACGCTCGGCAAGGCGCGCCATAAAACGCAGATTGGCCTTAATCTCACTCACACGGCTACCCGCCAGCAAGGCAATGATGGGTCTCTCGTCCAGACCATTCTCGGCACGAAATACCTCCTCCTCGGGGGCCGCAGCACATCGCTCCGTGATGGCATCCACCAAAGGGTTGCCACAGAAGTGCGGCTCGATGCCCTTGCTTTTGAAATAGGGGGTCTCGAAGGGAAAGATTGTGTAGAGCCTGTCGACATACTTTTTCAGAGCTTTCACCCTGCGCTCCTTCCACGCCCACACCTTGGGAGCTATGTAGTAGTGTACGGGGATACCCTTCTCGTGTGCGAACTTGGCTATCTTGATGTTGAAGCCCGGGTAGTCAATCAATATCACAACATCGGGTTTGAAGGCCATTATATCGTTGCAGCACGCCTTCATCTGCCCCAGGATGGTGCGGGCATTCAAAGCCACCTGCACAAAGCCGAAGAACGACATATCGCGATAGTGCTTGACAAGGTTCTCACTGCCTCCCACAGCCGCCATCATATCGCCTCCGCAGAAGCGGAACTGCGCCTCGACATCAGCCTTTAATATGCCCTTCATCAGGTTTGAGCCATGCAAATCACCCGAAGGCTCACCAGCAATAATGTAATATTTCATATTCCATTATAATTCAAAATTCAAAATTCAAAATTTCTTTTTCTTAAAGACAATCCCGAACTCATACTTAGAATTATTCAACACTCCTCTACTCCATTACTTTATCGACGACCTTTGATTTGGTTGTTAGGATAATTTGTGATAATATATTGGTAAGTTCCCTACACTCAGGGAAAATGCTATTATACTCTACCTCTGAAATATATTCCGTACGATACAACAACTCTATCCAATACTCTGTTTCGTACGACTCTTTCAACGAGATATTCATCCTGGCGACAAAATCTTTGCGCGATGGGCTACGTAATGCTTCTCGAATATTTGCTCCTATACTTGTTCCACTCTTTAATATTTGTGCGGATAAAACTCTCTCATCCAATGTATAACGCAAATGCCTATACAACTTCACAATTCTCACTGCGAAATTAAAACTCTTATCCAAAACAATATTATCACTTTTCATACACAGCGATAAGTAAAACCCAAACTAATTTTGAATTTTGAATTTTGAATTTTATCCAACAAATCGGGACGCAGCCGTTCTGTTCTTTCATACGCCTGCTGCTCCTTCCACTTCTCAATCTCGGCGAAGTTTCCCGAGAGCAGCACATCGGGCACACGCCAGCCACGAAACTCCGCAGGACGTGTGTAAACGGGCGGTGCTAACAAGTCGTCCTGAAAGCAGTCGGTAAGTGCCGACGCCTCGTCACCAATAGCCCCGGGCAGGAGGCGTACAACAGAGTCGGCAATGACGCACGCAGCGAGCTCGCCTCCTGTTAGGACATAGTCGCCAATAGATATCTCACGCGTTATGAGGTGCTCGCGAATGCGGTGGTCGATGCCCTTGTAGTGCCCGCAAAGGATGATGATATTCTCACTCATCGACAGGCGGTTGGCCTCGTGCTGGTTGTAGGTTATGCCATCGGGCGAGGTGTAGATAATCTCGTCGTAGTGACGCTCTGACTGCAACTTCTCAACGAGTTCAAACACCGGCTCGCACTTCATAACCATACCCGCCTCGCCACCAAAGGGGTAGTCGTCAGTGGTCTTGCGGTTGTCGTGGGCGTAGTCGTGGAGATTGTGCACGACAATCTCCACAAGCCCTTTTTCTTGCGCACGTTTCAGAATTGACTCATTCATAGGCGATGAGAGCAACTCAGGCACAACGGTAATAATATCTATTCTCATAAATTCGCTTTATGCGCTACTATAACTTTATGATAGCATATACTGGATAGTGGTCTGACACATATGGCACGAATGGCGTACCAAAGTCATCGTCAATGGTATGATACTCAACAACCTCCATATCCACAGAGCACAACACATGGTCAACAGGGTCGCTTGGTCTGGTTGGGTCAGCGGCATTATATGTACGGTCATTATCGGTCTTGCCGGCAGGTGCCGCCAAACGGGTATTCTTCAACTTGCCCTCGATAGGCTTCATACCCTTTGAATAGGAGTACATATTATAATCGCCCGTTGAAATCCAATAGTCGCAATCCTTACCCAGCTCAGCGAACTTCTGCATAATGAGCGTCATACTGTTTACCTGAACCGTATCGCCAAAATCGAGGTGGGTATTTATGTAACAAATCTTCTTTTCCGTATGCTTATGTTTGAGTATCAGCCAGGTGCACATTCGCACATCGCCCGAGCCCCAGCTTTTAGACCCTGGCACATCGGGTGTATCCGAAATCCAGAAGGTGCCATAGTCAAGCTTCTCAAACAGAGTTTTGTCATAGAAAACTCCCGATGTTCCGCCTCGGGTACTGATTAACGCATCCACATTTTCGAAGGGGCTCAAACCATAACCCTCATATCCATACCTTCTAAGAGCAGGCACCAAATCTCGCCAATGTGATGTACACATTGCCTCCTGAATACCGATAAGTGCAGGGCGATGATAGTTAATAAGCTCATAGCACGCCTCCTTGCGGTTGTTCCACGCATGTTCGCCATCGCGTTTTACCCACACATTGAAGCTCATCACCTTAATCTCATCCTCCTTGGGGAACACCTGCAAAGCAGTGTATTGCGAGAGCTGCTGGTTGAGCACAATCTCATACACCTGCTCGAAATCCTTGTACTTACTCCAAATCTTAACCTTGGCCGTCCTCGCCGCTGTGGTAGGGTTCTCGGCAAGTGTGATGTCAAAACTCTTCTGACCCTCAACATCAGTAAGCTCGGGAACAGTCACAAAATCCTTACCCTCAACAACCTCTACCGACCACTTGTAGTAATCAAGCGTTGGAGCAACAATAACAGGCACCTCAAAGGCTCGGTATGGCACGGTCAATGTGCCGCCCGCACTCTTTGGCAAGTCTGTATATTTTGTAGATGCAACCTGGAACGCCAACAGCTCGCCCGAGCCTGCCGCCTGCTTGATTGTCAGGATA
>JAZUMN010000008.1:0-6770 GCA_045603645.1 Alistipes sp.
ATATGAAGGAGGAGGTACGTGTTGAGTACAAGGAGGATAAGGACGTTGACGAGGGCTTCGAGGTTATCGAGTACGAAGAATAAACTCTAAAAACTTGTATAATATGAAAAAGCATATTGTAAAAATAATGATGCTGCTCGCATTGCCTGCTTTGGCAGTTGTATCGTGCGACAGTTATGACCGTACTGAGGTTGAGCCGACAGTTACTGTGGACCACAACAAGGTAACGCTGTTTGTCGGTGAGTCTCAAGCATTGAAGGCGAGTCCTGCGACTTTGTCTTTCACTTGGGAGGCTATGAACCCCGATATCGCAACTGTTACTCCTGATGGTGTAGTTACAGGTGTGGCTGAGGGTGCTGCTTCAGTTGTTGCTAAGGCTGGTGATGTATCTTTCGCTGTAGAGGTTATCGTGCAGACTAAGGTACCTATCACAGGCGTTAAGTTCCGTGATGGTGCTGATTGGGAGTTGAGTAAGGGTGCTACTGCAGGACTCGTAATTACTCAGATTCCTTCTGGTGGTAACGACATTCCTATGACTGACTTCGAGTGGTGGTCTGATGATGAGAACATTGCTCGTGTTTCACAGGCAGGTGTTGTTAAGGGTATCGAGTATGGTGTAACAAAGGTACACTACCGTCGTGGCCAGTATGAGATTGAGGCTCAGGTTAACGTAGGTAAGTCATTCCCTCGTACAAAGGGTCAGCCTTTTGTATTGTCTGCAGAGGCTCCTACTACTTGGATGTTCAACGCTTATGACCGTGGTGGTGAAGGTGGTGGTTACCACGATACCTCTGGTCGTAATGGTGGTACTCCCGATACTGAGGGTTCTGGTAACATTGGTTACTGTAACTCTGGTGAGTGGTTGTGCTACACTATCGATGTTAAGGATGCTGGTAAGTACAAGTGTACTATGACTGCTTCTTCAAGTGCAGGTGCTGGTTCTTGGGGTGGTAATTACCAGTGGTTCGTTGACCAGCCTAACGTAGCAGAGGCTGCTGTTAGCCCCACATTCCAGTTGCAGTCTGGTGGCGGTTGGGGTGGTCCCTGGGTGCCTGCTGAGACAGAGGTTACTTTGGAGGCAGGTGTACAGCGCCTTATCTTCTATATGCACAATGGTGCTCACAACTTGTATAAGATTACTTTCGAGTACGCTGAGTAATCCAAGTTGTTAGAAAGAATTTACTTTAACCAGTAAATAATTTCGGGTCGTTCCTTCGGGAGCGACCCTTTTTTTAATTACGAGAGATAAAATTTCTCCCTCTAAGTTAGAGGGAGTCCCCTTTAGGGGGAGGGAGTGTGTGATTAATTCAAAATGCAAAATTCAAAATTCAAAATTCAAAATTGCAGACTCCTCCGTCACTCACAAAAGCAAGAGCCACCTCCTCTACCTTAGAGGAGGAATTTAGATATTCGTAATGACAAATAAAACCACGACCTATTTAACGTATAGCAATGACAGAAAAAAGCGCGTCTAACTTCGTCGTTAGACACGCTTAATAGTATAATTCGCAACAAATCGTTTTATCTGAAAATCGTTATTCTACAACAACTTCTTAACCAACGAGAACATCTTGTAGGGCATATATCTAAATGGCAGGTCTATCCATTTGGGTGTGCTTACTACGGCGCGACGGTGTGAGAACGCATCGAAACTCAAACGTCCGTGATATGAACCCATCCCTGAATTGCCTACACCGCCAAAGGGAAGATTCTCGTTGGCAATATGCATTATCGTGTCGTTGATGCAGGCCCCGCCCGATGATGTGTGGCGCAATACACGCCACGCCTCGCTCTTGCGGCCAAAGTAGTAGAGAGCCAACGGCTTCTCGCGCTCGGTAACAAACTTTACAGCCTCCTCTGTCGTCGAGAATGGCAGCATAGGGAGTACAGGACCGAAAATCTCCTCTTGCATAACGGGAGCGTCGGCCTGAACATCGGCCAAGAGCGTAGGCTCGATATACAACTCCTCGCGGTCAGTGTTGCCACCTATGACGGCGCGACCATCATTCAGGTAGGATGCAACGCGGTCAAAAGCCTTGGAATTAACCATCCTGACGAAGTGCTTGCTTTGGCGGACATCCTTGCCGTGCAATTTGCGTAGCGCTTTACGGAAGGCTGTCGTAAACTGCTCCTGCAACGATGTGTGTATGAGCAGATAGTCGGGTGCGATGCAGGTCTGGCCCGCATTGAGAGTCTTGCCCCACGCTATGCGGCGGGCCGCCAACTCTATGTCGGCACCGACATCTACGATGCAGGGGCTCTTGCCACCCAACTCCAGCACTACAGGCGTGAGATTCTTCGATGCGGCCTCCATAACCTTGCGGCCCAACGAGGGACTGCCCGTAAAGAAAATTATGTCGAAACGATGCTCCAACAACTGCTGATTCACCTCGCGATTACCCTGCACAACGGCTACATATCGCTCGTCAAAGGTCGCGCGAATCATCTGCTCGATGACCTTCGATACCTTCGGCACATAGGGCGATGGCTTCAGCAGGGCTGTACATCCCGCAGAGATAGCACCTACAAGGGGATTCAAAAGCAGTTGTACGGGATAGTTCCACGGCGCAATGATGAGTGACTGCCCCAACGGCTCGCTAATGATGCGTGAGCGCGAGGGCATCATCTTCAGGGGTGTGGAACGACGCTCCGTGCGCATCCAACTCTTGAGGTTTTTAAGATGATTCTTGACCTCGCCTGCGACGATGCTCGTTTCGGTCAATATAGCCTCCTGCTCCGACTTGTGCAAATCCTGCCACAGAGCGTCGCACAGAGGTTTATGCCACTCTTTGAGGGCCTTTTTCAGGCGCTGTAACTGCTCGCGGCGGAACTCATATTCGAGTGTTGCGCCCGATGCAAAGTAGCGTTTTTGAGCCTCGACAATCTCGTCAATGCGTTGTTTTGAAGTGTTTTCTAATGACATATTTTATTTGTTTTCTATGTTTTTCAGTAGCAGGGGCTATTTGCGGCCCGTGAAGTTGTCCATCGTCGAGTAGATGCCAACCCAATCGCCCAAAATCTTGTCAAACCACGCCGAAGGCAGCAGAGCCTGACAAGCACGGATGAAGTGGAAACTGAAGGGCAGGCCCTTGAAATCCTTATTCTTCTCTATCGCTCGCAGAATATTGCGTGCCACCTTTTCGGGCTTGAGAATCGGGAAGAAACGCGACTTCACGCCATCGAACATTCCCGTGCTGATATAATACGGCGCAATCGTGGTGAAGTGTACCTTGCTGCGCATCTGTTTCAACTCGATACGCACCGAATCGGACCAGCCTATAACGGCCCATTTGCTGGCGGCATAGACCGACATTTTGGGGTTGGAGAGCATACCTGCAGCCGAAGCGATATTGCAGATGTGGCCTCTGTTACGGCTAATCATATCGGGCAGGGCCTGCAACGCTACGACCATCGGCGCTATGGAGTTAATCTTCATCGTGCGCTCGATATCCTGCACACTCTGCTTGTCGAAGGTCTTGTTGCTCGTAACGACACCTGCGCAGTTAATCAATATATCGACATCACCGCACTCCTCCTTTACGTGGGCATAACTCTCTTCGACACACTCGCTGTTCGCCACATCTACCTTATAACCTTTCACTCGGCCTAATGCCGACAACTCCTCGACGGTTGATGCGATATTTTGCTCGTTAATATCCCAAATAATAACCTCCTTTGCACCTCTCTGTAGGGCTTGACGGCCCATAATACGGCCAATGCCTGATGCACCTCCCGTAATCAGCAGGCGACTCTCTTTAATCTTTGTCATCGTAAAAATAAGATTTATTTAGCCAACAAACGATAAAATGTCGGCAAAAATTTAATTTGAACCAACGCAAAGTTAAAAAAGAATGAATTTCGTTATTCTCCTTATATATTATATTGTGACGAATAGGCTTGTTTTTGTGAGAAAAAGGACTATTTATTTGGCCAATGTACCGAAAAATGTGGCGACGTGTCATTGCAGTTTTTTGCCCCACGAGGGATAAAAACAAAAAATCGGCCACTCCCAAAGGGAGCAGCCGACCTATTATTAATATAAGGTAATCTCGACTTATTCAGTAGGAATATCCTTGTTCACGTTCTTTGAACCAACCAAAGCGTAGAACAACATATAAGCCAAACCTGCGATTACTACCCAGTAACTTGTCAAGAAACTACCTGTCCAGTCAACGATACCGTTCTGCAACAATGGGAGGATACCACCACCACAAACGAGAGCCATAAAGATACCTGAAGCCTTCTCGGTGTACTTACCCAAGCCCTCAACAGCCAAGTTGAAGATACCACCCCACATTACTGATGTGCACAAACCGCACAATACGAGCAATGCAGCGTTTACGGGAACTGTAGCAACAGCGAATCCCTTAGCGCCGTCGAATACGGGCAAATTAACTGTTGTAGCAGGGTCAAGGAAGATAGCGCCCAATACCAAGCACAAACCTACTGTAGAAGCGAAAGCAAGCATACTCTTAGCAGAAACCTTTGCACCCAAAGCAGCACCAGCCAAACGGCCTACCAACATCAAGAACCAGTAAGTACCGGCAACTGTACCAGCGATAGCAGTTGTAGATACCTCGTTCAACCACTTCTGCAATACGTTAGGAATACCAACCTCAACACCTACATAGATGAAGATACAGATAGCACCCAAAACGAAGTGACGGAATGACATAGGACCATACTGTGACTTCTCACCCTTTACAACGGCAGCAGGAGCATTCTCAGGAATAGCAGTGAATGATACAACGATGAAAGCAACTGCGAAGATAGCCAATGCAGTGTACATCAAACCGTTTACGTCGCTAATCTGAGCCTGTGCAATGTTGGGAATCAAAAGACCAGTCAAGATGATAACGGCAGTACCCATCAAAGAGTTGAAAGAACCACCAATCTGAATCAACTGGTTACCCTTGTTACCACCACCGGCAAGTTTGTTCAACATCGGGTTTACAACGATGTTAAGCATACACATTGAGAAACCTGCGATGAAAGCACCCAAAAGGTAAACGCCGAATGAGCCCATAAAACCAGAGAGAGTCTGGATAGCCACACCAGCAAAACCTACACCGATAGCAATCAACGCAGTCTTCTTGTAACCCATATTCTGGAGCATATTACCAGCAGGGATACCCATAATAGCGTATGCAATAAAGTTAGCGAATACACCAAGTGTACCCATCCAGTTAGCAACGCCAAACTGGTTCTTCAACACGTCACCCATAGGTGAAGCCAAGTTGGTCACAAACGAAATCATTCCGAACAACAGAATCATCACGATAATGGCCAATACATTACTTTTCTGTTTGTTTGCCATAAATTAATTGTTTTTTAGTTAATAATTTGGTTTATAAATTTGTTTTGTGTTTTATTCAACTACTTATCACGCTCGGCAACGTAGGCGCACAAGTTGACGAGTGCCGTGCGGTAGGGTGAATCCTCATATTTTGAGAGTATAGCCACTGAGCGGTCAATGTAGGACTGCATTGTGCGGGCTGCCATCGAAAGACCTCCCGTCACCTCTACAATGTTCTGAATATAATCTACCGCTGCGTCATCCGTTGCGCATTGCGATAGTTTGTCGAGCAGTTGCAACTTCTCGGCAGGCGAGCACTGCTCCAATACCTCTATGAGCGGCAGTGTAATCTTGCCCTCGCGCAAGTCGTTGTTGCTCGGCTTGCCTGTTTTTGCCGAGCGGCTGTAGTCGAGGATGTCGTCCTGAATCTGGAATGCCATACCCAGCGCCTCGCCAAAGCGACGCATCTGCTCGACATCTTCGCGCGAAGCCATCACCGATACAGCACCAGCCGAAGCGCTTACGCTGATAAGGCTGGCCGTCTTTTTGTATATAATCTCTAAGTAGTCTTGACGTGTGGTGTTTTTGTCGGCGGCGTGCTGGCTTTGCAGTACCTCGCCCTCGCAGAGTGTAGCCACTGTACCGATGATGTGGGATACCAGGTCGTATTGTGCACTCTCCATACCTGCACTCATCGTACGAGCCAGAAGGAAGTCGCCCATCACGACGGCATTACGCGACTGCCACAAAGCGTTTACCGAGGGGCGTCCACGACGCATATCGGCATTGTCAATCACATCGTCGTGAACGAGTGATGCCGTATGAAGCATTTCGACCATCATTGCCGCCAGATAGGTCCGCTTTGTGCAATTACGCTCACCCTCAACCCATTGGCGCGCATTTGCCGACGAGGTGAGAGCCGAAGTAAGCATAACAATGATGGGGCGCACACTCTTGCCGCGAGCCGACAAAACGTGCGTAAGCATCTCGCTCATCAACTTGCCATCCGATGAAAATTGGCCCTTCAAAAACTCTTCGAAGGCATCGATGTCCGAGGCGATGGGAGTACGTATTGCTTCAAGACTTACCATAAAAACGGTATTTGCAAATAGTTTTTACTCTGCAAATATAGTAAAATTTCACAATTAGACACCGAAAAATGAATGTTTTTCGTAACTTTGACGCATTAACTGATGATATTGTGATGAAAATTGATTCTTTCAAAAGCAAAAATTGGCTCTTCGCGGCTTGCGCTATACTCCTGTTTTTTGTCGTAGCGGCCATCTATTGCGCTCCGCAATTTGGTGGCAAGGTGCTTTCGCAGCACGACGTCCAGCAATATGAGGGTATGCGTAAGGATATTGTCGATTTGCGTGCCACGACGGGCGAGGATGCCCAATGGACAGGCCGTATGTTTGGCGGTATGCCGGCATATCTTATCGACGTTAAGTATCCTGCTCAGGCCGTCAAAAAT
>JAZUMN010000009.1:0-17516 GCA_045603645.1 Alistipes sp.
ACATCAAAACTCCCGCAACGAGAGCAACTTTTTGTCCATAGTAATTATAAATGATGCAAATATACTAAATCTCAGATATTTACCCCCTCTTACAGGTCTCTTTTTTGACCATTAAGCCGTGCTTTGATTTATGTGTGTGCGTCAAATTCATGTCGCATTTCGTTTTGACTGACCTTTGAGGTCGAAAAGTCGCGTTTGGTTTTTGGATTTTGCTACATTTGGTTTTGGCGATTATATATTTGTCTAAATTAGGGAACACTTGCAAAAAAAGGTTGCTGCGGAGTTCGCAACAACCTTTTAAGCAACAGATGTCGGGCGTCTTATTTCTTGGCATACTTTGCGCGGCCGAGATTGAAGCCCAGGCCCATATAGAGGTTCAACGACCTCATATTGTATGGCACAGAGATATCCTCCCACTTAACCATCTTCATTGGGATGTAGTCGGCACCGACAAAGAGATTTATGCCCGCAGGGTGAACATTCAGCGCAAAACCCCATATACCCAACCTGTTACGGCTGAGGAGTGTGTGGCTCACCGTAGCCGAAATCCAGTTCAGGGGGCGGAAATTAACCGAGGCAGTAAGCTCCGAGAAGCTCTTCTTATGACGGAACTCGGTATGCGAAAGCAAACCAAAGCCTATGCGGTCATCGAGCACATTGTACTCAGCTCCGAGGTTCAACGAGCAGTTAAGACGTGTTGCGTAGCCACCATCCTTGACATCCTTCATATAGATGTCGGCATTACCATCGCTGTCTGCCTCCTCGGTATCGAGATTGATACCATTAAAATAGAAGTCGGCAAAGGTCTCAGCCTCAACGTGGCTCTTGGCCGACCACTTGATAAAGCCCAAATCAACAACGGCAGCCGACACGCGCAGACGCTCCTCAAAAAGTGTCAGCTCGGCACCTAAGTCAATGGCTGCACCGAAATTCTTGAAGTTACCCAGCACCTTGCTTATATCGTCGCAGATGACATCGTCCGAGAACTCTGCACCGGCAACGACCTTCGAGGCATCAAACATAAGTCCGTTGGCACGCAGCGAGCCTCGCATATGGGCTGTAACGCCATCCGAAGTGATGTCGGCATACATCTGGTCAATCTCGCTTGATGCATTCATAAGACCCACCAGGAACTTAACCTTGGCACCCGCCGAGAGTGTTCCGAACTTGAAATCTACAACCTTGCGTGCATTGCCGAGATAGACCTCAGCGTATGAGGTGCTGCTGAACGATGTGTTGTCGAGATTATAGTGTCCATTACCCAACGACTTCAACACCTTGAAGATATCCTTCGACACGGTGATATCGTTGTGGGTACGCAGGTTAATACCAAAGTTCCAGAACGACTTCTTGGTATGGAAGCCCACACCTAAGAAATTCATATCGAGATTTAGACCCAGCAAGCCCGTCTGAGGCAGGCGACCGAGGAACTTATCCGCCGGCACAGACTCATGCAGAGCCGTAACGACCTCATTGCCATTCTTATAGAAGAAGTTATCGACAGAGAGAAAGTTGTTGGTCATATTCAAGCCCATACCGCCAACGAAAGGAATGGCTATATAGCCTCGTGTAGGAGCAAGCGCAGGGTTGAGTTCGGTACGGAAGTACGAACCCTTCATAAAGTATGATGTGCGCATCTGAGCCGAAGCACTGACACCCACAAGTGATGCCACGACGCATAATGTTATGTATATAAGTCTTTTCATAGTCCGAGTTATTAGATATTATCCAAATCTGCGTTTATCTTACCACTAATCTCCAATTTAAGCTTCACGGAGATATACTGCTCGGCATTGAGCGATGCGCTGCCAGAGTGTGAACGCTTGGCTACGAGCTTAAAGCGGATAGCATCAATCTCAGCAAGCTGGCTGATATTGCCATCCTTACCAAGTTTAAGACCCAGGCGCAGCGTAGAATTAGCCTCAGTCTTGCCATCGGCCGAGCCTTTGAGGGTGTTGTTAGACTTAGGGATATCCAGCTTAGCCACAGTAGGCTCACCCTGAGCATTAAGCAGCTCTGCCTCGAACTCGAAGTCAAGAGGAATGGTAGAGGCTACATCGGCAATAAGAGCCACATCGCCAATGGTTATATTCTGGTCGGCAACATCTTCAAATGTGTCGGCGAGATCTTCGGCGGTATCCTCAATTGTGAGCGAGAGGTTATTATTAAATGCAAGAGGAATACTTACATCGTAGCCATAACTTATGGTGTAGTTGTCGGTGACGTAGATTGTATGGGTTACATTCTCATCGGTAGAGAACTCCACATCGAGCTTAACCTCATCGGGAATATTACCCACAAGCAACTTACCCAAGTCGCACGCCACAAAGGTATATTTAGCGTCGGTATAGTTCTCACGCAACGACTCATCGGCAAGGATAAGCATTGTCGAGGCACTCTGTATTGCGCCACCTTCCATAGTAGCAGCCTTTATCTCAACATTGCTTATTGAAACTGCATTCTCACTCTTGGCCACGCCACCAAAGACAGGTGTAAGGCGAGCCGACACCTTGGCGCCAAGCGAGAGTGGATTATCGACACGAAGTGTGACAACAGGCGACAAGCCCGCATTGGCAATCGAAAAGTCTATATCCTCCTCAATGCCGCCCATCTCGATAGTGGTATGCTCCTCGTACTTATAGCCTACCTGACCTTCCAGAGATACCAATTCAAGCGTAGTAGCGCCAAAGCCTGCCGAGAACTCAATCTCCTTGCTGTGCAAGAGGGTCGAGAGCTTAGCCTCGGTATCCTCCTCGATGTAGGCTGCGATATCGGGCGTAAAGTTCAATGTCATCACACCATTCTCAGGCTTTAAGCCCTCGCCGGCAAATGTCAGCGCATCGAGGTTGATGTCAATCTTGTGACGCAGGTCGCTAAGGCTTGTGCGCAGGGTATGAGTCGCAGCGTCGTAGCCGTGCTGCTCATCATCGTGCAGTGTAAGATATTCGGGCAACTGAGCCTCGATGATGATATGCTCGGCGGTAACATCCTCCAACCAATCAAGGCCCTCAGAGAGCAGGTGCATAGGCGAGTGGTCAGAGAAAGTAATCTTCTTGACACTCTTAACCTCCTCGGGTATATCATCAAGGGTGATAGAGGTAGCGTTATCGGCCATTGAGCCATGTTCAAGCAACGATACTCGGTTAAGTACGATATCGGCATCCTGATACTGCAAGACAGCATTGACATGAAGCTCAGGCTTCTTGTTCAAGGTGAGCGTACCGCTCTGCGTTGTGAGATTAAACGATACGTGGTAACCGAACTCGATTGGAATAGAGAGCTTGTTATTCTGCACCTGTGCATCGTTTGCCACGCTGGCAATATAGACCGTGAACTCAATGGTCTCAACGCTGGCAGCTATTGCATAGTTTTTGGCTACCTGGTAGGTAGAAGTGTGACCCACATGGTCAATCTCCTGCAACTTATTGCCCTTGCTATCGTACAATTCATAACCATCATTGGCGATAAGCTCCATGGTAACCTCACCTCCGCCATTTACCACGGCAAGGTCGTTAAGGTCAAGCAACAACTTAACGGCAGCGCCCTTATCGCCCTGAGCCTGAGGTTTAAGATATATGCGTTTTACAGCTTTGAGATACTCGGGAACATCATACTCCAGCTTGTCCGCAATCTCACCCTCCTCCTCGGCCTTAACAGGAAATCCGGCTGTAACCGGCACAGAAATGCCCTGAGGAATGTTCAGGCTACCGAAATCAGGCATGATATCAAAAGGCTGGTTAATAACGCACTCCGCAGCGGTGATATCAAACGAAGGGTACTCGGTTGAGAAGGTTGTGATGGTCTTTTCGATATCGAACTTATTTTCAATACCATCAATCGAGATTTCATCGCCATCGCCATCAAAAGCGAGCGAATAGTTGCCATTCTGGTCCATCTGCAAGCCCTCAACATCGTCGAGGTCTATGATGTCTCCTAACTTCTGTTTTTCAAGATATCCTATCGGAAGCGCCGTCACGTCGCCACCAATAGATACCTCTGTTGATACTTCGTCGAGTCGGAACTCCTCATCAACACAAGCTGTTGCAGCTAATATTGCTATCGCCACAATACCATAACGCAGTCTCATATTTATTGTATTTTGGGATTATTGTACAAAGGTAAGTAATAATTCGTTACTTTGTACTCAGAAGTGGCAAAAAGTGCAAACTTTTAGCCACCTAACAACAGCCTCTCTCTAAAAAAAAGAATTTCAGCCGATTATTTGTCGGGCGTGGATATCTTGCGATAGGCGGTAGGCGTAGAGCCCGTTACGCGCTTGAAGGTCGTGAAGAAGTGCTCGATAGACTTAAAGTCCAGCCTGAATGCTATCTCCTTGATTGACTCCTGAGTATTGGCAAGCAGGAATTGGGCGTGGCGCAATTTCAGCAATACAAAATATTTGGCCGGAGGGTGTCCCGTATAGTCGCGGAAGATTTTGCGAAACCACGAATAGCTGATATTTAGTTGCGAGGCTAACTCTTCTAAATCGATATTGTGCAACACATTCTCCTGCATTATGGCTTTTGCTCGCTCGACAATCTGGTCTAAGCGGTCGGTAGAGATGCTCTTGTTGCGCACCGTGAAATTGACTATCCCGAGCATATGGACAACAATGCCGCACAATAGTTGCTGGGCAGCAGGCCTGTCGGTGGCTGCCACATCAATTGCTTGCTGATACAGGTCTATCAGCGTTCTGTTATGGCCGATGTTGAATATCTGCTCCTGCCCGGGGAAAGAGAGCGATATCAAGCGTTCCATTGCATCTCCCTGGAAGCCCACAAAGAACTCACACCAGCCTGTCCGCTTCGAAGGTTTGTAGCTATGCCACAAACCAGGTCGAAGCAGAATTATGTCACCCTGCCGAACACTCTGAGAGCCGGCGCTGTTGGAGAAGCTACCCTCACCCTTGACGATGTAAAGCAGCTGATACTCCTGCAACACCCTGCCACGCTGCGGGTCAAACATATAACCCGTAGGATGGTTAGGCGACGGGTACTCCGTGCCTGGTGCTACATTTTGCGTGCCGACACCCGTAACAACACAGCCATACTGCTCATCCGTTTTGTTTGGGATGAGGTAGTGTGTGCGTATATTTGGCTTTTGTGTCAGGGTCATTTGTATTAACTTGGCTGTAACCGTTTGTGATTACTTTGGAAGATTAAACGCCTCAGTCATCTCTGCCATCTGTGCTTGCGACATACCGTCAGGTTCGTAGCCCATACACTTGGCATTGATGTAAATCTGTGCCGACTTATTGAGCACATCCACCTGGTCGAAGGCCTCCATTATGTCGCAACCCACAGCACACACGCCGTGCTTCTCCCAAAAGACCACATCGTAGTCGTCGAGCTGGGCGATGGTTGTGTCGGCAAGCAGCTGTGAGCCTGGCAACTGGTAGCGTGCGATACCCAAGCCGCGAGGACAGAAAGCCTTGGTCTCAGGAATCATACTCCACAGCAGGTTGGTAAGCACATCCTTCTCCAAAAACTTATCGGCGTGCGACATAGCCACCAGCTCAATGGGGTGAGTGTGCAATGCAGCCTTGTAGTTCAGACCCTTGCCCAGCAGATAGTTGTGCATAGCCAGGTGAGATGGGAGCTCCGAGGTGGGCTTCACGGGGTTGTCGGCTATAATCTCGTAGTGGGCACAATCCTCCGTGATGCGTATAAACGAGCCATTTTCCATTGGACGACGGGCCAGGTCGCGCATACGTTTGTTTGTACCCTTGCAGAAGAAGTAGCAGCCCTTCAAATGAGGCAGCGCAGCACCCATAGCCACTCTGTCGGCTATGGCAGGCATACGGCGAATGTCATCGTCGATATACTCCGTAACATTTACGGTGATGTTGCCTCCGTTGCGCTCTGCCCAGCCTTTCTGCCACAGGTAACCGGCAACCTCGGCAACCTGCTCTACCTGGTATTGCAGAGCAGGTCTGTTTTCGAGTATTGATTTCATCTTGTTCACTATTTTAATAATTCAGGCAGGAATGAACTTACGATAAGCACCACGATACCTGTCAGCAATACGACAATAGTCTTTGTCGAGCAGCCCTTCCACTCTTTGAGAATGATGCCCCATACATTGGCAAAGGTTACGTTCAGTGCCATCAGGATACAGAACGAAAGGGTTGTAAGGGTCGCAGACTCCACCAGGAATCCCTTGCCGAGGCTTAGTCCGAAGAATTGGCTATACCACAATGCTCCCGCCAAGGCGCAGAACACAACATTGTTAAGCCACAAACTGCCCTTGCCATAGTCCGAGAATGTTTTATTCTTGGCATTCTGATACAGACAGTACACGGCATTGGTCACAAAGCCGCCAAGAGTCACCAGCAGCGTAGCTGGCAGCGTCTTGTAGATGTCGGGGGTGAGAGCGCCGAAGTTGATATCCTTACCAAACTCCAAGCCTACGTTGAAGCAGCCACTCATAACACCCGCCAGTAGAGCAATGGCTATGCCCTTGGGGAAGTTAAAGTCCTTAACGGCAGCCTTCTTCTCCTCCTCAGAGAGTGAGTTGGCCTTCATCATACCCGCTATGCCTATGATTGCTATACCGAGCAGCGTAACCACCACACCCGACAATACGGCAAACGTAAGCGACGCGAGGGCGTTCATCTCAGGGAATATTGCATTGAGCAGCACGGGCCCCAGGATGGTACCTCCCGCAGCACAGGTGCCCAGAGCTATGCTCTGACCAAGTGCTACGCCAAGGTAACGCATCGACAAACCAAATGTCAAGCCGCCAATGCCCCACAGCACACCGAAGAGGATGGTCATCCACACATCGAAACTCTCGGCGCCCGCAAACAAGCCACAGAGGGTATGGCCCTCAGGCACGGCAAGCATAGCACCCAGGAGAGGGAACACCAGCCAGGCAAAGACACCCTGCACCAGCCAGTAAGACTCCCAGCTCCACGACTTGATTTTGTTGATAGGCACATAGCAGCTCGACTGGCAGAATGCACCTATCGCAATAATCAACAAACCAATTAAAATATCCATAATCTACTATTCGTAAGCAATTTCATACAACTTCGCAATATCCTCTACCGATGTTGGACGTGGGTTGCCACCCGTACATACATCATTAAACGCCGCAACCGCCAGCGCAGGTATGTCCTCCTTCTTTACGCCAATCTCGCATAAGTGCTGTGGGATGCCGATGCTGAGCGAGAGGGCCTTCACGGCGTCGATGGCGGCTCTTACGCCCTCATCAACCGACATACCCTCGATATTCACACCCATAGCCTTGGCAATGCCGAGGTACTTGGCACGAGATGGAGAGTCGGCGTTGTACTCCATAACGTATGGCAGCAGCAAGGCATTAGCCACACCGTGAGGAGTGTCGTAGAATGCTCCCAGAGGGTGAGCCATAGAGTGAACGATACCCAGACCCACATTCGAGAAGCCCATACCCGCAATATACTGGGCCTCGGCCATACCCGAGCGGGCAACCTCGTCCTTGCCATTCTCAACGGCATTCTTCAAGTGCTGGGCGATGAGTTCAATGGCCTTCGACTCGAACATATCGCTCATAGTCCACGCACCAGGGGTGATGTAGGCCTCAATGGCGTGAGTCAGAGCATCCATGCCTGTTGCGGCAGTCAGGCCCTTAGGCATAGAGTACATCAGCTCGCAGTCGATAATGGCACACATAGGAATATCGTTAGGGTCAACGCATACCATCTTCTTCTTTGCCTCCTCGTCGGTGATTACATAGTTGATTGTAACCTCGGCAGCAGTACCCGCAGTTGTTGGTATGGCAAATGTAGGCACGGCACGATTCTTCGTGGGCGCCACACCCTCCAACGACTTCACGTCAGCAAACTCGGGGTTGTTGATAATCACACCCACGGCCTTTGCTGTGTCAATGGAAGAGCCACCACCCAAGGCTATGATAAAGTCGGCACCCGAAGCCTTGTAGGCCTCCACACCGCGCTGCACATTGCCAATAGTTGGGTTGGCCTTCACGTCGCTGTAAATCTCATAAGGTATCTGCGCTGCACGCAAAACCTCCTCAATCTTCTCGGCTACGCCAAAGCGGATAAGATCCTTGTCTGTCACAAAAAAAGCCTTCTTGAAGCCGCGCTTTTTAACCTCCTCGGCAATCACCTGTCGAGAACCCGCACCGTAGTACGATGTCTCATTTAATACTATACGGTACATAATTACTGACGTTTTGATGTTACTTCCTTCTCATACTGCTGAATCTCAGCAATGAACTCCTCACCTACGGCTACACCGTTACGCAAGCAGAACATATCCCATACGGCGTTCCAGGGCAGTGCCTTGCACTCCTCCAAGAGAGCCAGACGCTCGAAGCCCTGACCATTAGCCTCATACTCGCGCAAGGTCTTCAAAGGCTCCAACAACGCCTGCAACAGACACTTCTGCGTAGCACGGGCACCAATCACATAGGCGCCTATGCGGTTGATTGAAGCGTCGAAGTAGTCCAAGCCGATGTGTACTCTATCCAGAGCGTCGCAACGAACAATCTCCTTTGTAAGGTCCAAAGTCTCGTCGTTGATGATTGTAACGTGGTCAGAGTCCCAGCGTACGGGGCGGCTGACGTGAAGCATAACCTCAGGAGTGAAGAGCAGCAGCGATGACATCTTGTCGGCGATGCTCTCTGTTGGGTGGAAGTGACCCGTGTCGAGGGTTACAATCTTACCGTTCTGCGCTGCGTAGGCGATGTAGAAGTCGTTGCTGCCCACGGTGTAGCTCTCCAAACCGATGCCGAACACCTTTGACTCAACGCAGTCTCTCATATTCTCATACTTCTGCTCGAAAATCTCATCCAGCGACTTCTTCAATATGGCGCGATACTCCATACGATTAACCGTGAGATCCTTCGAACCGTCGTGTACCCATACGTTCAAAACAGCAGGGTCACCCTGACGACGTCCCATCTCCTCGGCGATGGCACGGCAACGCTTTGTGTGCTCCACCCAGAACTTGCGGATATCCTCCTTGGGGCTTGCCAGCGTGAGGTCCTCGCTCTTGGGGTGTGAGAACGATGTGGAGTTGAAGTCGAGCTTCATGCCGTTCTTCTCTGCCCACTGCATCCAGCTCTCAAAGTGCTTTGGCTCCAACTGGTCGCGGTCCACCACGCCTGTCTGGCTGAAATCAGCATAGTTTGCGTGAAGGCTCAGACGGTGCTTGCCTGGAAGCATCGATGTCACCTTTTCAATGTCGGCTCTGAGCTCCTCGATGTTGCGAGCCTTGCCGGGGTAGTTACCCGTAGCCTGAATACCACCTGTGAGTGCACCTGCACTCTCAAAACCAGTCACATCGTCTGCCTGCCAGCAATGAAGGGAGAGCTGCACCTTCTGCAACTTCTCCAAAGCAGCCTCTACATCAACGCCAATTGCTGCGTAACGTTCCTTGGCCAGCTCATAAGCCTTTTCAATAAGTTCCTTTTTCATAAAATTAAAGTTTTAAGTTATTATTTTGTTACATCTATAAATTTCTTGTATGCAGCACTCCACTCCTCACCCTGCTGGGGCTCATAACGCTTGCTGTCGGTGAGCGACTCGCGTATCATCTGGCGCATCTCTGCAATCGAGCCTACTACTCCTGCCCACTTGGCCTGCATCATCACATTGCCTATGGCTGTTGATTCCGATGAGCCTGTCTCCACTGGCATTTGCAGGGCGTTGGCGGTAAATTGGTTGAGTGTGTCGTTCTTTGCACCGCCACCTATCACATACAGTCGCTCAATGGGCAGGGGCGAGAGCGTACGCAGCATCTCCACCACCTGACGATAGCGCAATGCCAGCGACTCAAATATGCAGCGTGCATATTCCCCCACGCTCTGAGGCACGGGCTGTGACGTCTGGCGGCAGTACTCTGCAATAGCCTCGGTCATTGACTCAGGGTTGGCGAAGCACTCTGCATCGGGGTTTATCAGCGAGCGGAAAGCCTCCGCCTCGTTAGCCTGGGCTATAATCTCGCCATAGCCTAACTCGGCATCCCACTCTGCACGGCAACGCTCCAAAAGCCACATACCGCAGATATTCTTCAATACGCGGATAGTGCCCTCTATGCCGCCTTCGTTTGTGAAGTTCAGCGCAAAGCTATCCTCCGAGATGATAGGCTTCGCCGACTCTATACCCATCAGCGACCAGGTCCCCGAACTCAGATATGCATACTTCTCGTCCACAGCAGGCACAGCCGCTACCGCCGAGCCGGTGTCGTGACTTGCTACCGCCACCACGGGCACAGCATCCAGGCCTGTGAGTCGCTGCACCTCCTCGCTGAGCTCACCTATCTTCTCGCCTGGCATAATCATACGGCCAAAGTTGTCGGCCGACAGACCGAGTAGCTGCAATATATCCTCATCCCACTCTTTTGTGCGTGGGTTTATCATCTGGGCTGTCGATGCTATGGTGTATTCCGTCACCATCTCTCCCGAGAGCAGGTAAGCCAATGCGTCGGGAATGAAGAGTATCTTGTCGGCATGCTCCAATGCCGAAGAGCCGTTACGGCGCAGGGTGTCGAGTTGGAACACAGAATTGAAGTTCATAATCTGTATGCCCGTCTTGTTGTATAGCTCCTTGCGTGGCATACGCTTGAAGAACTCCTCGGGAGCACCTACGGTATGAGGGTCGCGATAGCAGTAGGGCAGACGCAACATTGCACCATCCTTGCCAAAGCATACAAAGTCCACACCCCAGGTGTCAATGCCTATTGCCTCAACCTTGATGCCTCGCTCGGCAACCTTTGCCAAGCCCTTTACCACCGACTGATAGATTGCGGGAAAGTCCCAATAGAAATGCCCTTGCATCTGGATAATAGGGTCGGCGAAGCGATGAATCTCCTCCATCTGAATCGTTCCCTGAGCCGTTGTGGCGAGGATTACTCGGCCACTTGTAGCTCCCAAATCAATTGCTATAAAATTATGTACAGCCATATTTATTGCAGTTTAATATTTTACACTAAACAAAATTAGCATAATTATTTATATAAACAGCGAGTGTTTATGATTTTAGCATTATATATTTTGATATAGATTTTTTTTAATAATTCATAGTGTGCACCTCTCCACCAAACAATTTATATATGTTATTATATGTAACATAGAACATTTTTACGCTACACCGATATTATAAATTATGATTTGCCAACTAAGCAATATTTTCAGTATATTGCCAAAACCCATAAGCACCTCGCAACAGCAAAAAAAGTTCACAACCACTTAAAAGTCAAAAATAATATGTATATTAGTGGCATCAAAAATCGCCTAAAACTTAAAACAATATGAAAAGAAAGCTACGCATGGGTATGTTGGGCGGTGGCGATGGTGCCTTTATTGGTGCTATTCATCGCTGCGCAGCTCTGATGGACAACCACATAGAGTTGGTGTGTGGTTGTTTTAGCAGTAATGCACAAAAATCAATTGAGTCAGGAAGAAAACTGCTGTTGGAGGAGAGTAGAATCTACACCTCTTACAGCGAGATGATTGAGCAGGAGGCTGCGCTCCCCGAAGATATCAGAATGGACTTCCTCTCGATTGTGACGCCCAACCATATGCATTTCGCACCCGCCAAGATGGCTATGGAGTATGGTTTTGACGTGGTTTTGGACAAGCCTATGACCTACTCTTTGGAGCAGGCAAAGGAGTTGAAGCGCACGGTTGAGGCAACAGGCAGGACATTAGCCCTCACTCATACCTACTCGGGCTACCCCGCAATCAAGGAGGCCAAGGAGCGTATTGCACGAGGCGACCTGGGTAAGATTCGCAAGATTTACACAGAGTATCCCCAGGGCTGGCTGGCAGACCGTGCCGAGCTAAACCCCGCAAGCAATGCAGGCTGGCGCACCGACCCCAACCGTTCGGGCAAGGCGGGATGTATGGGCGACATAGGTACTCATGCTCTGCACCTTGCCGAGTATGTATCGGGAGCAAAGTGCACAGAATTATGTGCCGAGGTAAGCACCTTTGTCGAGGGGCGTCTGCTGGACGATGACGGAGCGGCGCTGCTGCGTTTTGACAATGGCGCAACGGGAACACTTATGGCGTCACAGGTATGCGTGGGTGAGGAGAATGCCTTGAAACTGAGAATATACGGCGAAAAGGGAGGCTTGGAGTGGAATCAGCACGAGCCTAACACCCTTATCGTAAAATGGAACGACCGACCTATGGAGCTGGTCCGCGCCGGCAATGGCTATATGGGCGAATGGGCAAAGGCCAACACCCGCACACCGGGAGGACACCCCGAGGGATATGTTGAGGCTTTTGCCAACATATACCGCAACTTTGCCAGGACCGTTATGGCGAAAAAGCAGGGCTTGGAGCCACAGAGAGAGTGGCTGGACTTCCCTGGCGTAGAGGATGGAGTACGCGGCTTGCAGTTTATCGAGACAATCATCAAGGCGGGCACGGACAACAATCAGAAGTGGGTCAAGTGGGTTGAATAACAATTAAAAAATAAGAATATGGCACGCAAAGTAGTTTTATGTACCGTTCAGTTTGGCGATATGCCACTTGAAGAGCTATGTGTTAAGGCGAAGTCGTGGGGATATGATGGCTTGGAGCTGGCCTGCAACGACAACCACCTCAACATCGAAAAGCTTTCACAGGAGTATTGCAACGAGATTTTAGCAACCCTTAAAAAGCACAATTTGGAGCTGCACGGCGTATCCAATCACGCCGTAGGTCAGTGCGTCTGCGACCCTATCGACTTCCGTCACAAGTCTATCCTCCCTGCACGAATATGGGGCGACGGCGACCCCGAGGGTGTCCGTCAGCGAGCTGCCTCAGAAATGATACTGGTCGGCAAAGCCGCCGCAATGCTGGGCACGCAGACTGTGATTGGCTTTACGGGCAGCCCTATATGGCATATGCTCTACTCATTCCCTCCATTGCAGCCTACAACCATCGAGGATGGATTTGCAGAGGTAGCAAGACGTTTTAAGCCCATTCTTGATGCTTACCAGCAGATGGGTGTCCGCTTTGGTTTGGAGGTGCACCCCACAGAGATAGCATTCGACGTCGCCTCGGCGCAGGCTATATTGGAGGCTGTGGAGTATCACCCCGCCTTCGGATTCAACTTTGACCCAAGTCATATGGGTTATCAGGGTGTTGATTACCTTGCTTTCATACGTCAATTCGGCGACCGCATATTCCACGTTCACTGCAAGGATGTGTGGTGGAGCGACAAGCCAACCAAGGCGGGAGTCTTTGGCGGTCACCTGCCATTCGGGCACCAGGACAGATATTGGGATTTCAGAAGCATCGGACGCGGCAAGATAAACTTCGAGGAGATTATCCGCGAGCTTAACCGCATAGCTTATCAGGGGCCTCTGTCGGTTGAGTGGGAGGACAACGGCATGAACCGCGAGAGTGGCGCTGCGGAGTCTTTGAGATATATCAAGCACACCGATTTTGAGCCATCAAACATTGCATTTGATGCTGCATTTGTAAAAGAGTAACAAACTTAAATAAATTTATACATTATGGAAAAGAAGAAGATTTCAAGACGTCAATTTTTAACACGAAGTGCTGCCATAGGCTCTCTGGGAGCCGTTTCACTTACAGGCATGGGCGGCGTACTCACATCGTGCAGCGGCGATGCGGGCTCGAATGCCAACCACAAGTTAGCCCCATCAGATGCTG
Source organism: Alistipes sp. (assembly GCA_045603645.1). GTDB lineage: Bacteria > Bacteroidota > Bacteroidia > Bacteroidales > Rikenellaceae > Alistipes. Next base: position 13,618 of record JAZUMN010000009.1, read on the forward strand.
AGGTATATATCCCCGAAATGGGCGACAAGGCCATTGATGGCAAGCCTATCAGAGCTGCGTTGATTGGTTGCGGCAGCCGAGGTACGGGTGCAGCCTTCGACTTTTTGAAATCGGGCGACGGGCTCTCTATTACCGTTATGGCCGACCTTTTTGAGGACAGACTCCAAAAGAGCCGCAAACTATTGAAAGAGAAGCGCGGCAATGAGGTTGCCGACGACAAGATTTTTATCGGCTTTGACGCATACAAGAGGGCGTGCGAGCAGCCCGATATTGACATGGTTATTATCGCAACTCCATCAATATTCCACTCTGAGCATACAAAATATGCCATCGAGCAGGGCAAGCACGTATTCTGCGAGAAGGCCGCAGGTATCGACCCCGTAACGTGTCGTGAGTTTAACGCTGCAATCAGACTGGCGCAGGCAAGTGGCCTGTGTATTCAGACCGGAGCACAGCGTCACCACCAGCGCGCATACATCGAGTCATACAAGCAGATTCGTGCAGGCAAGATTGGCAGAATCACAAGTGGCGTGGTGAAGTGGAATCAGGGCGCCATGACATATCGCAAGCGCCGCCCCGAGTGGACAGATATGGAGTATATGTTCCGCGACTTTTTCAGCTGGAACTGGCTCTGTGGCGACCATGTTATCGACCAGCTGGTACACAACATCGATGTATTTACCTGGTTCTCACACCTTAAACCCGTATCGGTTGTAGGTATGGGCTCACAGCAGCAGCGCCGCACGGGCGACATCTTCGACAACTTTGCGTTGGACATCGTTTATGAGGGTGGTGTGAGAGTGAATGCCCAGGCACGTCAGATTGACGGCTGCGCCAACGACATCAGCGAGACAATCATCGGCACCGACGGTATCTGGACAAGCAAGGATATGTCTATCCGCGACCACAACGGCAACCTTATATGGCAGTATGACTTCAAGGCCGAGAAGGAGAACTTCAAGCAGACCAACCCATACGTCTTGGAGCACATGGATCTGGTTAACCATATCCGCAGTGGCAAGTCAAGAACGGCCGAGGCTGAGACATTGGTCATCTCGTCACTCACCGGCGCTATGGGCCGCGAGTCAGCCTACACCGGCAAGGAGATTCTCTGGGATGAGTTTATTGCATCAGACCTCTCTCTCAGATTAAAGGATATGCACCTGGGCAACATACCAGGCTTCGAGGAGAAGTTCGTAGCACCTAAGATGGGCAAGTTAGCCCCTGATATGGGTTGATAATTTAACCGTGAAGAGAATATGAACCCAAGATATTTACTACTAATCGCTACCCTGCTATTTATGGCGGGTAGCGGTTTTGCCCAGCAGCAGAAAGAGTATCCCAAGACTCCGAGGATGACTCCTGCAATGACCGAGATTTGGACTCCACAGCCCAAGATTGTCACCCCAGCACCGCAGAAAGAGGTGGTGGCAGCACCCTCGGATGCCATTGTTTTGTTAGGGCAGAATAACGACCTCTCGGCGTGGATGCACGACAACGGCTCACCCGTTAAGTGGGAGATTGACAAGCATGGAGTTATGACCGTTACCCCCGGCACGGGACAGATAAGGACCAAGCGCAAATTCGGAGATGTGCAACTGCACATTGAGTGGAGCTCCCCCACCAAGATTACGGGCACAAGCCAGGGTCGTGGAAACAGCGGAGTCTTCTTGCAGGAGAGGTACGAAGTGCAGATATTGGACAACTATGAGAATGAAACCTACATACACGGCCAGGCTGGCAGCATCTACAAGCAGAGTGCTCCGCTGGTAAATCCAATACGTAAGCCCGGCGAGTGGAACAGCTACGATATAATCTTCACGGCCCCACGCTTCAAGAAGGACGGAACGATTCACACTCACGGACATATTACGGTGCTCTTCAATGGAGTGCTGGTGCAGAACAACACCATCATACTGGGAACAACCGAGTATATCGGCCTGCCACGAGTGACACCTCACGGCGACGCATCTATCGTACTTCAAGACCACGGCAACCGCGTGAGATTCAGAAACATCTGGCTGCGTGAGCTATAACCCACAACATTAGATAGCTTCATTCAAAAATGAAGGTTACAAGCATGTTAAAGAACAAAACATTATTACTCATTGGCATAGGCATTGTGATAGGTGCAGCAATCGTTTTGGGCATAAACTACACCTACATAACCTCATCTACAAACGCTTCGTGTAACTCGTGCCATATGCATCCGCACGCCGAAGTAAGTTGGAAGAAATCTGTTCACTATAACAGTAGCAGCGGAACGAAGGTCGATTGCGCAGAGTGTCACCTGCCCCCCGCAGGCGATATGAAACGCGTTGCAGCAAAGATAAAAATTGGTGTTAAGGATGTGATTTCCAACATTGTAAACGACAGCGAGGATATCGATTGGGAGGCAAAACGAACATTGGAGTACACCTCGAAGATTGTCTATAATGAGTCGTGCACGGACTGCCACGTTCAACTCTTTCCCAAGTCTATATCCAAGGATGGCATCACAGCTCACTTCTACTACGAGCAGAATAGCGAGAAGCTGAATTTGCAGTGCATAAGTTGCCACAAGGATGTAGGTCATTACGACCCCAACTACACTCACTCGAAGATGCAGGGGCTGCCCTCAGCATCTAAGGCCGACTCCGAGATATATACCCAGGCTGCCGTGCTGGATGGTTTTAAGAATTACACCGAGTATATTCCGGGTACATCCGTAAAGTTCAATATGATTGCCATCCCGGGCGGAACGTTCCCAATGGGTAGCCCCAAGGATGAGCCATTCCGCGCAGACAATGAGCCCGAGCAGGTTATGGTGCAGCTATCGCCTTTTTATATGGCGGAGGTTGAGGTTACCTGGGATCAGTATTGGGCATTCTATGCCGAGACTATGTCCGAGGCCAGAACGGCACCCGAGGAGGTCATTGCCAGGAATGCCTCGGCCGACCTTGATGCCATAGCGGGCGCCACAGCTCCATTTGGCAACCCCGAGCAGGGCTGGGGAGGTGGAGACAGACCTGCCATTACGATGACTCACTATGGAGCGGAGATATTCTGCAAGTGGCTGTCGTTAAAGACGGGCAAGGAGTACAGACTCCCTACCGAGGCAGAGTGGGAATATGCTGCACGCGGCGGCACCACAACCCCATACTTTTTTGAGGGCAGCCCAAAGAAGTTCTCGGAGAAGGGCTTTATGCGAAAGTTTATCGCTGCCGACACTGCCGTCATCAGCAGGTATGTGACATACAAGCTCAACAGCAATAACCGCACCGAGGAGAGCAGGAAGATGCAGGCCAACCCGTTCGGTTTGAAGGGTATGCTTGGAAATGTTATGGAGTATACCTCGGATAGGTATAGCGACGACACATCATACTTAACAGATGGCATTCAGGACCCACAAGGTCCCGAAAGCGGTCAGGAGTGGGTGGTTAAGGGCGGAGCCTACTACGACGATGCTTCGGATGTCAGAGCAGCATCACGTCGTCCCACAGAGCACGCCAACTGGTTAAAGACCGACCCACAGCAGCCCAAGAGTATCTGGTGGTACTCCGACATCAAGGGTATCGGTTTCAGAGTTGTCTGCCGACCACAGTAACAGACGTATAAAATTAGCAGCGAGAATCTGTCTAACAAGGCTCTTTTGGCATCTGCCTTGTCTGAAAAATGCTCTTTTACGCCGAGTAAACTGCGCTTTTTCATCTTGCGAGTAGCTTCAATATAGCTCTTGTTATACAAATTCTGGCTTAATGGTCAAAAAAGAGACCTGTAAGAGGGGGTAAATATCTGAGATTTAGCATATTTGCATCATTTATAATTACTATGGACAAAAAGTTGCTCTCGTTGCGGGAGTTTTGATGTGGTCCGTAAGGGCATCTGGCGGGGGTCACAGCGTTGGTTTTGCAAGAAAT
>JAZUMN010000010.1:0-10422 GCA_045603645.1 Alistipes sp.
GGGCAATATGAAAGACGCATATACGCATCTTTTCGCTGCTTAAACCAAAATACAACAAAATTATCGCTCGTTTATCTCAATCTTATATAAACTCCAAAAAAAAGCCTGCCTAACTCTTTTCATTGTTAGACAGGCTCTTTAGGGGGAGGGTCAGATTTGCATAATGGCGAATGCCATAGGCTGTGACTACCTACGCAAAATCACTGACGGTCACACACTTTCATCAGTAATACAAACCTTTATTGCCAAATATCGGCTGGCCGAAGTTAAACGTGAGGTAAAAGTTGTTGCGCGTGGTGAAGTTATACTTCGTCAGCGACAGCGACAGCGCACCTATGCGGGTGTGAAATACAAACGAGAAGTCGCCTATGTAGTGCATATAGTCCCTGATATGCAGCACAGCATTCTCCTTTATAGGGTCGCGGAACATAGCATATATGCCGCTGCGCAGGTAGAAGTTATCCATAAGTCTGAACGTCGGCATAATACCCACGGCCGCATAGCGCGAGGCGAAGAACTCAGGCATATATATCATCTGCGAGTGAGGCGTAGGCGTGTAGCGTGGCGAGGAGAGCAGCGTAGCATAGTCGTTGGCGAACTTGGGGTGGTTGGTATATACCGCCTCCACATTATACCCCACCGAGAACCAGGTGCGCTTCCACTGGCTGGGGTGGTGCTCCCACTGGAACTTACCGCCAAACCAGGTGCGCAGTGCCGAGGCGTACTCGCCCCTTGCATTCAGCTCCGCATTCTCGTAACGGTCGCGGCCGTGCACGGCGATAGCCGAGAGGTGTATCTTCGAGCCCCTGACGGCAAAGGTGGCCTTATCCAGGGTGCTGCGCTCAATCTTAAACTGTGCCGACACGAAGCGGAAGCGGTCGTGCGTATGCGGGCTGTCGGGCTCATCGTAGGGGGCTATGTAGGAGTAGAAGTTGTAGCCCGAGTTTGCCGAGAGCTCGATTATGGAGCGGCGTGTGGGGGCTATGCCCAGGCCTGCGTGCATGAAACTCTCAATGGTACGCGCCTCAACGGCACTGAACGAGGGCGTTATCTTGCCGAAGGTACCACGCAGCGTGGAGAGCCACGACGCCTCGACGGAGTAGTCGAAGTAGAGTGGCACACGTTTCAGGAACACCGACCTGCCACCAGCCCTCGCAACAGTCGACACAGGCCCTAGGAAGAGGTCGGCATAGAGGTGCTGCGCCGTGCGTGAGAGGCGTGTGAAGTCATAGCCCAGGAATAGTTGGTTGAAGGCCGTAGAGGATATGTTTCCACCCACCAGAAAGCGCGAGTTGGGCTTTGCCGAGAGGCCCAACTCAATGGTAAAGTCCTCTTTAAGCTCGTCATACTCCACCTTGGGGAAGCCCTGTGACAGGAAGTTGCCCGTGGCCATCAGTGTCAGGTATTTATCTTTAAGCTCCTGCACGGGTATATTCTCGCGGCGTGTAGTGTCTATCTCCCTGGACATCCCCGCCAGCTTGCGCACATACTCCCTCTGACGCTTACGCAGCCCGGGTGTTCTCACCTCGCCGAACTTAACCTCGGGGCAACGGCTGCGAAACGCCTCACGGCGCTGTGCCACCTCCTGAGGTGTGCGGCGTGCCCCGATACGCTCCTTCAACTGTGGAATCTGACTCAGGGCATCCTCGTAACCGAGCTGTATAATCTTCCTGCCTGCGGCGAAGTCAAAGACGCTGTAACTGACGTTGCGGGATACGGTTATGCCATCCTCTGCGGGCAGCTCATAGTCTGTGGGGTTTGTCACCAGAGCCATCACCTGCGTCTCCACCGAGGAGTTGGGCCTTGCCGTCTGCTTGCTTTCAAGACACACCGAGCCGACTATGAAGTCGGGATTGTAGAGCTGCTTCATAGGCTTCCAGGGGAAGTTGTCGTAGCAGCCGCCATCGACCAGCACCCTGCCCTTCTTATCCGTCACGGGCGAGTATGCCAGCGGATATGCCATCGAGGCACGCACGGCAAAGGCGAGGTCGCCCTGCTGCATATTCAGGGCTGTGTGGTCATTCATATCGTACGACACACACATAAAGGGCACCATCAGGCGGTTGAAGTCGTTGCCGCACGCCACCGTCGCCGAGGAGAAGAGCTCCACAAGTGCCATATCAATCTGCGTGGGGTCTATAAACGAGTGAGGCAGAGCCACATTCAGCGAGTGTGTGTTTTTCAGCGAGTCGCGCTTCATCTCGACATACACCGACAGGCGCGAGGGCGACGAGGGACGCTCGTTGAAGTAGTAACGATACTTGTCATCTATGATTCCCATAGCCCACTGTGCCACCTTGCCCGAGAGCACCAGCTCCTCCATCTGCTGGGGCGAGTAGCCTGCGGCATAGAGGGCACCTACGATGGCACCCATAGAGGTACCCGTGACGTAGTCTATGGGTATGTCATTCTCTTCCAGAGCCTTTATGACGCCTATGTGGTAGAAGCCCTTGGCACCACCTCCCGCCAGCACCAGACCCACCCTATCCGAGTCGGTTTTGCACTGCTCCACGGCGAGGGCTGCGCCACTGAGCGAGTCTTTTTGTGCTACAAGAAAATCCTTTTCAACCACATTTTCCTCTCCCCCTGTGGGAGCCGATGTGGCGTATTGCGTAAAAAGCACCGCAAACAAGAGTGTAATTTGGGTTAAAAAACGGGCTGTTTTCATATTTTTTACTTAACTTTGCACGTTATATATACCATACAGAGGCAAATTTATCGAAAATAATATAAAAAAACAATACAGATATAGTGATGATAGAAAAAATTAACTCACTACTCCAACAAGTGGAGTCATTTGCTCCAACGACAGCAGCCGAGGTTGAGGAGTTCCGCATCAGGATTCTCGGCAAGAAGGGCGAGCTGAACGCCCTTATGGAGGCTTTCAAGCAGGTTCCCGCAGAGCAGAAGCGCGAGCTGGGTCAGAAGATTAACGCCTTGAAGCAGGCGGCGCAGGAGCGCGTAAACACTCTCAAAGCATCGCTGGGCAGCGGTGCAGGTGTGAAGGTTGCCGCCGTGGATGATATGACACGTCCGGGCTCGGCAGCCGCCGACGGCACACGCCACCCCATCTCTATTGTGAAGAACCAGATTGTCGATATCTTCTCGCGCCTGGGCTACACCGTGGCCGAGGGCCCCGAGATTGAGGACGACTGGCACGTCTTCTCGGCGCTAAACTTCCCGCTGTCGCACCCCGCACGCGATATGCAGGATACCTTCTTCGTGGAGAAGGCCTCAAATGAGCCCAACGTGAAGGATTTGCTGCTGCGCACACACACCTCCTCAATTCAGGTGCGTGCTATGGATCATCAGAAGCCCCCTATCCGCATCGTATGCCCGGGACGTGTGTTCCGTAACGAGGCTATCTCGTACCGTGCACACTGCATCTTCCACCAGGTGGAGGGTCTCTACATCGACGAGGGTGTGTCGTTTGCCGATATGAAGCAGTCTATCCTCTACTTTGCCAAGGAGCTCTTTGGCGAGACGGCTACGATTCGTATGCGCCCCTCATACTTCCCCTTCACCGAGCCTTCGGCCGAGGTGGATGTAAGCTGTAACCTCTGCGGTGGCAAGGGCTGCAACGTATGTAAGGGCACAGGCTGGTTGGAGATTATGGGTTGCGGTATGGTTGACCCCAATGTGTTGGAGTCAAGCGGTATAGACTCGAAGAAGTACTCAGGCTTCGCCTTTGGTATGGGTGTTGAGCGTATCGCTATGTTGAAGTATGGTGTCAAGGACCTGCGTCTTTACTTCGAGAACGATGTGAGGTTCCTGCATCAGTTTGACTCGGCACTGTAAGAGATTCTAATGCTTATTTTGGCGGAACAAAGAGATTAAATAAAACCGTCATTCCCCGGAGCGTAAGCGACGATGGGAATCTACCTTATAGTAAAAATGGAGAGGTCGTGGGTTTACATTTTAACCAATAAGGATAATAATGTTCTCTATACGGGAGTGACGAGTAATTTAGAGGAGCGCATAAGACAGCATCGTGACAAACACTTTGGGGGCTTTACATCTCGATATAACCTTACAAAGGTGGTATATTTTGAGGAGTTGCCAAATATTCAGGATGCTATTTACCGAGAGAAGCAGATAAAGAGATTGCCCCGCAGACGCAAGATTTTACTCATTGAGAGGGTAAATCCCTTTTGGGAGGAACTCCTGCCATAAGATTTGGTAAGCGGTAGATTCCCATCGTCGGATGATAAATCATCCTCCGGGGAATGACGGGTATTTTTTTGAATTTTGAATTTTGAATTGAAACATATCACATTAAGTGCAGTAATAAGCCTTTTGCTTATCACTCCACTTAGTGTGCGTGCTACGGGAAGGGTGATACACAGGGCTGCAAATCAGCTCGGTAACCGTGCCGACACTATTCAAAGTTCAAAGCCCGAGCTTCGCATCCCCGACTCGCTGCGTGCCACGTATAAGTACACCGATGCGGTGAAGGCTCTCAACATCCACCGCGACACCACCCGAGGTCTTACATTGCTGCGTGAGGCGTTGGAGATAGACTCCACCTACGCCCCTGCGCACTATACTTTGGCGATGCACTACTTTCAGAATGACGATGAGCGCGCCATAACCTACTCTGAGAAAGCATACAGGCGGGACACCACAAGTCGTTGGTATGCAAGTCTTTATGGTCGTGCGCTCGCCGTTGCGGGCGAGGTGGACAAGGCGTTGCCCATATATCGCAAGCTGCTCACCATAGACAAAAACAACTCCGACAACTACCGCATACTCTCTATGCTCTACCACCAGCGCAAGCAGCCCTACTCGGCTCTGGCGGTGCTGGACTCGGCAGAGGTGCGCTTTGGTCGCAGCCCCTATATGGATAAGCTGAAACGCCTGCTGCTCATACGCACCAACCAGGCCGACCGTGCCATTGAGGATGCCCGTCAGGCGGTTGAGGAGGCTCCCTACGAGGTTGGTAACGTGGTGGAGCTGGGTCGCACCTACGTCAATGCGGGGCGTGACTCCCTGGCACGCGTGACGCTGCGCCAGGCGGTGCAGATGGACTCCACGAGCATCGACGCCCTGACAACCTACGGCGACTACTGTATGCGCTGCAACGACATCGACGGCTACCTGTCGACCGTGAAGCTGCTTATGGCGCAGCCCGACTACCCTGTGGAGCAGAAGAACGATATATGCCGCACGCTGACCTCCGACCGTCAGTTCTACGGCAACAACTACATAGCTGTGGGCAGGGTCCTGCACTCCTTCCTGCTGCACCACCCTGCCGACAAGCGAGCCATAGACCTCTATGGCGACCACCTGCTGGCAGGAGGTGAGGTGGAGGCGGCACTCGACTTCTTCAAGCTGCACCTGGACACGGAGCCCCCCGTTATGGACTACTATATGGCGGTCATCGACTTGGAGGACTACCTGCAACACCCCGACTCGGTGGATTACTATGTTCAGAAGGCTATGCAGCGCTTCCCCGACGACCCCACCCTGCACATACGCAAGGCCAACCGCCTCTACATCAAGGGCAACTTGCAGGGTGCTGTGGAGAGCTTTAAGAGCTCGCTAGCGATGGCTCAGAACGACACCCTCAGGGGTGAAATATGGGGATATATAGGCGACACCTACCACGCCATGGCGGAGGAGAAGCTGCGTCGCAAGAGGATAAAGAAGAATTTGGCGCAGACGATGGCTATATTGGAGGAGATGGTAAACGAGAATAGAGCCGAGACCGACAAGCAAAAGCTTACCTCCGAGGAGAAGAGGAGAATGAAATATAGTTTGGACTCCCTTACAGCCGAAATAAAGATACGCATAAGCGAGAAGAAGGCTATGAAGCTCTGCTACGAGAGCTACGAGAAAGCCTTGGAGCTCTACCCCGACAACGCCCTGGTGCTGAACAACTACGCCTACTTTCTGAGCTTGGAGGGTCAGCAGTTGGAGCGCGCGCTGATGATGTCCACAAGGGCTATAACCATCGTGGAGAACAACGCCACCTACCTCGATACCCACGCCTGGGTGCTCTATAAGCTGGGTCGCTATGCCGAGGCACGCAATGTTATGCGCAAGGCCCTTATGCTCGACACCGAGGGCAGCGAGGCTCTGCTGATGCACTATGGCGATATACTCTTTGCTATGGAGGAGTGGTTTATGGCCGAGACCTATTGGCAGAAGGCTCTCGAAAGGGGTGCCGACGAGGCCGAGGTGGAGCAGAGGATGTTACAGTTAAAGAGTAAGCAGAAATAGTTATGCGTCGCCTGATTATCATACTCTCTCTATGTGTTGCCACACTATGCTGTGGCACAGAGGGTTATGCGCAGACGAAGGCGGAGCAGACACAGATAGAGAAGCAGCGCAGGGTAGTGCAGGAGTTGGAGCGGCAGCTTGCCGAGGATGAGCAACGCCTCAGGGAGATTAAGCAGGACAAGTCGAATGCCTTGAAGAGGATGAAGAGCATCACGCGACAGATAAACTCGCGCACGACGCTCCTGAACCGCACCGAGAAGGAGATAGCATCGCTGAATCGACACATAGCCACCAACCAAAGCCGCCTGAGCCAGACCGAGCTCGAATATGAGCAGGAGCGCGAGGCGTATGCCGAGATGGTGCGCGAGGCATACCGCAACTATTCGCAGAACAACTACATCATCTACATCCTTGCATCCAAGAACTTCACCGATGCCGCACGCCGCCTGGCGAATATACGCGCTGTGGCTCGTATGCGTGCCGAGCGTATGCAGAGGATAGACTCGCTGAGGCACTCTCTGGACCGTCAGCACGAGCAGCTCGCGGCACGCCGCCACTCGCTCGACTCGGTGCAGCACAGGGCGCAGCAGCAGCGTAAGAAGTTGCAGGGCGATGTCAGGAGTGCCGAGCGCACGATGAAGCAGCTATCGTCCAAGGAGAGGTCGGCACTCAGGGAGAAGATGGAGAGCGAGGAGAGGCTCGATGCCGCCATAGATGCGCTGCGCAAGCTCACCAAGGGCAACAAGGAGGGAGCGTCATTCTCTGCCTCGACATCGAACCTTAACCTGCCCGTGAGGGGTGGGGTGGTGCGCCGCTACAAGGGTAATATGGCAGAGATTGTAGGAGGCAAGGGTGCCGCCGTATGCTCTATATATGAGGGCAAGGTTGTGGAGGTCAAGCGCAACCGCATATCGGGTCAATACGACGTCTTTGTGGCTCACGGAGAGTGGATTACCTCGTATGCCAACTTAGAGAGTGTGGCCGTGGAGAAGAACACCAAGATAGGCCGCAACGAGCCTCTGGGCGTCATCGGCTCGTCGATGAACCTTACCACTATGCAACCCGAATATAAGATGGTCTTCGGCATATACTCGCCCAACCCCAAGCAGACGATGCGCGCCGCAGACTGCTTTAAGAAACAATAGGTTAGCCCGACACAGCGTTGGCTTAATTTTGAACCGACGATGCGGAGCGAGAGCAGAGGGAACTTGTTCACTATGCCAAGCCGCGAGGAGGAAACACCAACTTTATGTTGGGGTAATTTTGAATTTTGAATTTTGAATTCCAATGATACGTTACTACAACGACTCCATCACATATCGCCTGCGCCAGAAGCGCCGCATAGCCCGCTGGGTGAAGCTCATAGCCGAGGCCGAGGGCTACATTGCGGGCGATATAAACTACATATTCTGTTCCAGTCAGGTGCATCGCAAGATGAACATCGACTTCGTGGGACACGACTACTTCACCGACATCATCACCTTCGATTACAGCGACCGCAAGGGTAGCAGGGTAGTGGCAGGCGATGTCTTTATCGATGTGGAGACCGTGGCGGACAACGCACGCATATATGGCACCACCAAGACCAACGAGATGCACCGTATCATAGCCCACGGCGTGCTGCACCTGTGCGGTCAGAAGGATAAGACCCCTGCCGCCGAGCGACAGATGCACCGCAAGGAGGATAAGTACCTTAAACTGTTGGCTCAGATGCAAGCGGAGGAGAGAAAAATTCAAAATTGAGTTTTGGATTAGTGAATTTAATGAGTTTAGAGAGTTTAGCGACGACACAATGGAGTATTTCCCTAAACTCCCTAAATTCCCTAAACTCCCTTATTGACAACAAACCTTGTGCGTCAGCCAATTTTGAATTTTGAATTTTGAATTTTGAATTGAAAAGTATGTCAGCACAACACCCAAATACAGACCTCTACACCTACGACATAATAGTCGTGGGAGCAGGCCACGCAGGTTGCGAGGCGGCAGCTGCGGCGGCACGCCTTGGCTCACGCACGCTACTCGTGACGATGGATATGCAGAAGATGGCCGCAATGTCGTGCAACCCCGCTGTGGGTGGTGTGGCTAAGGGTCAGATTGTCAGGGAGATAGACGCTTTGGGTGGCAGGATGGGCGTAATAACCGACCGCTCGACCATTCAGTTCCGTATGCTCAACCGCTCGAAGGGAGCCGCTATGTGGAGCCCCCGTGCGCAGTGCGACAAGGAGCTGTTCAGCCGCCTGTGGCGTAAGACGCTCGAAAACGAGCCAAATCTCTTCATCTGGCAGGATTCTGCCGTGAGCCTGACCATCGAGCAGGAGGGCGACAAAAAGCGCGTAAAAGGGCTAAAAACGCGTATGGGTGTGGAGTTCCGCGCCGAGGCTGTTGTGCTCACCGCAGGAACATTCCTCTCAGGACTTATGCACTGTGGCGAGCAGAGTGCCGAGGGCGGTAGGGCAGCCGACGCCGCCTCGGTGGGACTTACCCAGTGCCTTGTGGAGCAGGGCTTCGAGGCGGGACGTATGAAGACAGGTACGCCCGCACGTCTGGATGCCCGCTCGATAGACTTTTCGGTGATGGAGGTTCAGGAGGGTGATGCGGAGCCTTCAAAGTTCTCGTTCTCGGCTGATACTCAGGCAGTTAAGGAGCAGAAGCCTTGCTACCTCGTATATACCTCCGCCGATGTGCACTCGACCCTGCGCGAGGGCTTCGACCGCTCACCGCTCTTCAACGGCACGATTCACGGCATAGGGCCTCGCTACTGCCCCAGCATTGAGGATAAGCTGCGCACCTTCGCCGAGAAGGAGCAGCACCAGCTCTTCCTCGAACCCGAGGGGTGGGAGACCAACGAGTACTACATAAACGGCTTCTCGTCGTCACTGCCTCAGGAGATACAACTCGCCGCCCTGCGCAAGATACGCGGCTTGGAGCGTGTGCACGTCTATCGCCCGGGCTACGCCATCGAGTACGACTACTTCCCACCTACGCAGCTGCGCCACTCATTGGAGACCAAACTTGTTGATAATCTGTACTTTGCAGGTCAGGTGAATGGCACAACGGGCTACGAGGAGGCTGCCGCGCAAGGACTTATGGCAGGCATAAACGCCCATCGCAAGTTGCAGGGTCAGGAGCCTGTGGTGCTGCGCCGTGACGAAGCGTATATAGGTGTGCTGATTGACGACCTTGTGACCAAGGGTGTGGATGAACCTTATAGAATGTTTACCTCGCGTGCCGAGTACCGCATCCTGCTCCGACAAGACAATGCCGACCTGAGACTTACTCCGCTGGGTCGCGAAATAGGTCTTGTGACGGATGAAAACTGGGAAAAATTCGAAGAAAAAAAATCGCTCGTATTTTCGCTTATTTCCTTTGCTCACGAACACAGTGTCAAAATATCGGAAATTGAGAGCATTTCAAAACGCAAGAATTTGGAGCCTCCAACGCAGGGCAGAAAGCTATATGCACTCATCGCGCGCAACGAATTTTCATTCAAGGAGCTTATCGACGAGCTGCCTCGGGTGAAGAGATTTGTCGAGGCTAACAATATTGGTGCCGAGGTCATCGAGCAGGCGGAGATACAAATCAAGTATCGCGGATATATCGAGCGCGAGAAATTGCTTGCCGAGAAGCTGCACCGCTTGGAGAATATCATCATCCCCGACACCTTCGACTTTAACGAGATGAACGCCCTGACCATCGAGGCACGTCAGAAACTCACCAAGATACGTCCCCAGACCATAGGTCAGGCATCGCGCATACCGGGCGTAAGCCCCGCAGATATAAATGTGCTGCTGATAAAGTTCGGAAGATAGGGCAAAGAGTAAAAAAGAGCAAAGAAAAAAAGAGCCTGTCTAACAAGTTTTCTGTTAGGCAGGTTTTGTATATGTAGAAAAGTTTGTATCTTTGCCGACGAGCTGTTTGGCTTCATTTACGACCAAAGATAAAGATAATAATATGATTATGACAAACAGTCAGGACCGTACGCGGTCTTGACCAAGTAATCATATACCTATATCTTTGGTCGGATATTGTAAATGGAGCAGTCGAGGCCGCGTTTTTTTGAATTGTACAAAAACTATACAATATGAATAAACGCACACTAACTCCGAGAGCAGAATTTCACATCGGCGACTTGTATCTTTTTCACACATCTAATTCACGCTGTCCATCCTCCAGCAGTCTATGGGGTTTCTACGACAAACG
>JAZUMN010000011.1:0-8443 GCA_045603645.1 Alistipes sp.
ATGAGTACCTGTTGCCTCGTTTGGCGGGTATGTGGACGCACCTTGAACGTCAGCGAGGAGGTACGGGTACGCGTGGTGGTGCCGGTGAACGTGAGATTGAGACCGACCGCCGTATCGTGCGCAACCGCATCTCGAAGCTCAAAGAGGAGCTCTCAAAGATAGACCGTCAGATGGCGGTGCAGAGGTCAAATCGTGGCTCTATGGTGCGTGTGGCGTTGGTAGGATATACCAATGTGGGTAAATCTACGCTTATGAACCTTGTGTCAAAAAGCGAGGTCTTTGCCGAGAATAAGCTCTTTGCTACGCTTGATACTACGGTGCGCAAGGTTGTCTTTGACAATCTGCCTTTCCTGCTATCCGACACGGTAGGATTTATCCGCAAGCTGCCCACACAACTTATCGAGTCGTTCAAATCTACGCTCGACGAGGTGCGTGAGGCCGATTTGCTGGTGCACGTAGTCGATATCTCGCACCCTAATTTCGAGGAGCAGATAGATGTAGTCAAGCAGACGCTGCGCGAGATAGGCGCGGGCGACAAGCCTGTCTATCTGGTATTTAATAAGATTGATGCCTACACCTACGAGAAGAAGGAGGAGGACGACCTTACCCCTGCCACGAAGCGAAACCTCTCGCTCGAAGATTTGAAGAAGAGCTGGATAGCCAAGGCTAATACCCCCTGCATCTTTATCTCGGCTGTGGAGAGGCTCAATATCGAAAAGCTCCGCACCGACCTCTACGGTATGGTCCGCGAGATTCACGCCGGCCGCTATCCGTTTAATAACTTCTTGTACTAACGGCGGGCGGTGCCACCTGAGAATAGTTGTTCGATAAGGCCACTTTTTATCATCTCGGCGGTGGGAAGCAGATGCATCTGGGGTGGGGCGATGAGTGCTATCGAGTCGCAGAGTGAGGTGGCGATATCCAACTCGTGGGTCGAGAAAAGGATGCACTTATGCTGCTTGTGCGCCAGCTCCTGCAACAATCTGCACAGCTCATAACGGTTGGGCATATCGAGAAAGGCGGTAGGCTCGTCCAGCAGGATTATAGGAGTCTGCTGCGCCAGGGCGCGCGCAATCATTATGCGCTGGCACTCGCCATCCGACATCCTGTCCATTGTCTTGTCGGCATAGGCCTCCATACCGACCATCTCCATCGACTCCATAACGATAGCCTCGTCCTGCTCCTGCATACGTCCTATCCAATTGGTATAGGGGGCACGCCCCAAGGCCACCACGTCGCGGCAGCGCAGGTTGGCGATGCGCACCTTGTCGGTGGTGACGTAAGCCACCATCTTGGATAGCTGGGCAGGGGTCAGCGTGCACAGCTCCTTGCCCGCAAGAAAAATCTCACCTCGCAGGGGCTTCTCGATGCCCGTGATAGCTCGCAGCAGGGTGCTCTTGCCCGTGCCGTTGCGACCCACCAATGCCGACAACTCGCCACTTTTGACTTGTGCCGATAATCCCTCTATCAATATGCGGCTGCCGTAGCCGAGTGTTAAGTTCTGAAATTGTATCATAGCCTATACAATATTTTTATTACGCACAACCACCCACACCACGATAGGTATGCCGAGCAGTGCCGTTATGGTGTTTACGGGCAGGGTGAGGAGTTTCGATACTATGTCGCAGAGCAGCAACGCTACGGCTCCCGTGAGCATCGTGGCGGGCATAAGCGTTCTGTGGTCGGCATCAAGGAAGATGGCGCGTGCAAGGTGAGGTATCGCCAGGCCTATGAAGCCCACAGGGCCGCAGAAAGCTGTCACCGTACCTGCCAGCAGGGTTGTTGAGAGGAGTATTAGTGCGCGCGTACGCTGTATGTTAAGTCCCATCGTGCGGGCGTAGGTCTCGCCCAGAAGCATCATATTCATAGGCTTGATGACGGCAATGGCAATCACAAGGCCCGATATTATAGCCGAGGCAACGAGCCACAGCTGCGACGATGTCACATCGCCCAGCGAGCCCATAGTCCACACCACAAAGCTCTTCAAGGCCTCCTCGCTGCTCAGGTACTGCAATATCTGCACTATGGCACTCACAGCAGAGCCTATCATCATACCTAAGATAAGAATAACCATAATATCCTTTATGCGACGACTGACGGCTGCCACCAGCGTAAGCACCGCCGCAGCCCCCAACCACGCAGCACCTGCCACACCCAGCGACGAGAGCGTGGGCGAAGTGGCTACGCCAAGCAGCGGGGTACCTAAAATGAAGAGTGCTACACCGAGGCTTGCGCCCGAGCTCACGCCCAAGACATAGGGCCCCGCCAAAGGGTTACGAAACAGAGTCTGCATCTGCAAGCCACTCACCGCCAATGCCGCACCGGCCAGGATGGCGACCAAAGCCTTCACAAGCCTCACGTCGAGGATGATTTTGGCCTTTATGGGGTCGCACTCCCCTCCCGTGACGGCGGCCCACACCTCGTGGGCAGTAATGCTCACCGAGCCCACCATCATATCCACGGCAAAGAGCACGATAACGAGCAGGCCAAGCATCAAAAAGAGTATCATGTGGCGGTTTCGCATAATCTATTCCAATCTTTTATAGTAGTGTAACAAAGGTTTCTTATCACCCTGTGGCTCCGCAAGTTCGGGGTGCAGGATGAGTGCCAGGTCTTGCAGTATAAGGTCGGGACGTACCACCCCCGACTCCCAGAAGTCGGAGCCTCCCATAGCGGTCTGGCGGGCATTGTTGTTCCACACACGGCCCTGCTTTATGGGGGGTGTGTCGGCAAACTTGGGGTTGAGGGACACAAGCTCGGCTATGGAGTTGCAGCCGCTGGGGTTGAGCCACAGGTGGCTCTGCGTAGTGTATAGTATAGCCTGCTCGATGTCAATGGGGGATGAGGTGTTGCCCTCGGCCGCGGAGGTGAAGGGCTCGCTTCCTGCATCTTCAATAAGACGCACCATATAACTACCTTTGGCGGGCAGGAACCACGCATCACGATAGGGTATGTTGAGCATAACCCTGGGTCGGTGAGTGCTGCCCAGCTGCGCTTGCAGGCCGCTCTGTAATGCTATGTAACGCGAGGCAATGGAGTTAAAGACCTCGATGCTGCGCTCCTGCTGCCCTATAATCTCACCCACGGCGACCATCCACTCGGCCTTGCCCAAGGGTGATGACTCAACATACTCGCCAATGTAGGCAAAGGGTATGCCTATCTCGCGCAGCTTGGTCTCGACACTATTGGCAGCATTAACGCCATAGAGCAGCACCAAGTCGGGGTCGAGGGCTATGAGTAGTTCGTAATTTATATTGTTGTCATAGCCCACATCGCCAATTGAAGTGCGATTTGCTGCGATATATTCATTGCTTATAAAATCTATGCCCGAAACACCCACAACGCGTTCCACCTCGCCTATGGCGTCGAGCATAGCAATGTGGCTTGATGACATACAGACGATACGCCGAGCAGGACGGCTTATGCGTTGAACGTTAGGGTTGTCGCCGAAATAGCTGTTGGGGTCAATGAGCAGTTTGTATGCTACACCCTCGGCTCCCTGCCAGGGGTTGGTTGAAAGTATGAGTGTTGCTCCGCTCTCGGCGTGACGACGACACTCAAAGCCTATGGCATACCTGGGTGCATAGACCACCTCGTCGAAGATTTGTTCATCGAAGTTGGTGTTGCCACCACACGCACACAACAGACAGAGCAGGGTTATGAGAAGTAATCTTTTCATCGCGAGCAGATATCGTTATGTATGGTTTGCGTCAAAGCCTTGCCTGTGCGCAGCAGCTCCTGTGTTGCGTTCTTATCCTCACCCTGACTATCTATAATGGTGTCGCCCGTGCAGTTATAGACCACGCTGCCCTTGTCGTTAATTACACCAAAGCCGTTGTTGAAACTCCAATAGGCAAACTTCCGGGTCTGAGGGTCGAATATATCTCGGCTGAAAGAGAAACGACTGTGGTCGATGCCCAGCTGTCCCAGCAGGGTGGCGGCAAGGTCGCACTGCGAGGCGTAGGTTGTAACCTCAACGGGCTCTTTTATGGCTCCACCCGTCCATAGCATAGGTATTCGCTGACGCGGAACGGAGCCTATCTCTATGCCTTTGGGGTAGCTGATGCCGTGGTCGGCAATAAGTATTATGAGCATATCTTTCCACGCTGGGGAGTTGCGCCACTGCTCAATCATACGGCCTACGTGGTAGTCTGTGAAGGCTGTGGCATTGAGCACCTTATCCTCGAAGGCGTCGAACTCAACCTCGAAGGGTTCGTGTGAGCTCAGCGTAAGCAGCGAGGCGAAGAAAGGCATGTCCTGCTTGGAGAGTGCGAGCACCTCACCTGCGAAATAGTCGCATACAACATCGTCGGCATAGCCCCACTTTGCCGCGGGGGTGTTGAAGTGTAGTGTTTTCTGGTCGGAGATGCGCTCTATGCCTGTGCCGTAGAGGTATGATGCCGTGTTGGTGAAGTTGGCGTCACCTCCGTATGTGAACGATGTGGAGTAGCCCTCGGCCCTGAGTGATGAGGCTATGGCGGGCAGGGTGTGAGCCTTCTGCGGATACTTCATAATTGATGCCACTGGGTGTGCGGGGTGTCCGCTCATAACTGCCACCGTGCCTCTGTCGGTGCGGAATGAGTTGGCAAAGATATTCTCAAACCATACGCCCTCACGGCGCAGAGCATCCAGGCAGGGTGTTACGGCCTTGCCCTGGTGTGAGGTTGTGGCCGTTGTGCGACCAAAGCCCTCCAACAAAATAAGTACAATGTTGGGGCGTGAGCAGGTAAGAATACTCTCCGCTGGGGCGCAGTGTGTAGCTCCGGTCTTAAAGTCGGAAAGAATCTCCTCACACTCCTCGTCGGAGAAGTAACGGTACGCGCCGGGTTTTAACTCCGAGCGCATAGATGACGACAGCAGCGAGAATACGGGGTTTGTCGCTGCCTGATTCAGGAACATATTGTCGCTGAAATATACCTTGCTGACGTTGGCCGTAGCGGGGCCCACACCGCCACGGATGGCAAGAAAGAGCAACCCACCCACAAAAATCAACGACAGGGTGGAAAGAAGTCGGCTTTTCAGGCTCTCCTTTGCCTGGCGGTATAGCTGCGTTACGGGTCGCCACGCTGCAAACATCGTCACACCATAAGTTATAAATAGTATAGCTGCGGGTATAAAGTCACTCCAGGTGATGCTTGCTGCGGCCTCCTTGGGTGAGGCCAGGTAGGGGAATATGGTGCTGTCGATGCGAAAGTCCCAGTAGCGGAACAGACCCATATCCACCGCAACGATGAGCGCAACGGCAAAGGCCATCACGGCAAAGTAACCATTCAGTATGCGGCGCATCGTGCGCTCCGACATGGGTAGCCACACCGACACGAGCATCATGAGCCAGGGTATGACGCTAAGGTATCCTGCCATCGTCGAGTCCAGCAGAGCCCCGCTGAGCGATACCTTCACAAGCTCGGCAGCGGTAGCCTCGGCACTCTGCTCGGCATACCACAGCAGGAACAGCGGCTTCTGCACCGCCATAAGCACAAACGAGATTGCGAATGTCGCCGTTATAAGTAGTATCTTGCGCATACACTTTTTTATTTAAGGCAAAGGTAGTGAAAAAAAATAAGCAACAATCCCTCTTTTCATAAATAAATTTGGTAAGTTAGGATGTATTGTTTACCTTTGGGATAGATAATGGAATATTGTTTTGACTATGAAAAAGTTAAAATGCGTGCTATTGGTTGTTGTTTCTACCATATTTTGTGCGTGTAGTGAGAATGGTTTTGTGGGAAGTACTCTTTATTCCTATAACATATCGGGAGTAGTTGAGAAAGGACCTTTTGTTAGAGGTTCAACAATTTTCATTCAGCCATTGGATGAAAAAATGCAGAGCACAGGGACTCTTTACAGTACTACAATTAAAAATAATGCAGGAGAGTTCTCTTTTGGTTCGCAAGAGTTTGTGACGCCATATGCAGAATTGACTGCGGATGGATATTTTTTTAATGAGATAAAAGGCGAGCTCTCTGCTGGTACTTTGCGATTAAAGAGTGTTGTAGATTTAAGTAATGGCAGTACTGTCAATGTAAATATTTTAACTCATTTGAAATGCCCACGCATCTTAAATTTAATATCGCGTGGCGAGAGTTTCGAACAAGCTAATAAACAGGCTCAAAAGGAACTTCTTTCTGCTTTCGGGTTGCAGAAATATGCAGGTGAAACAGATGCGTCGCAAATCTCAATTACAAGTGGGAATGATGAGGCTGCAGTACTAACAGCAATATCCATATTGATTTTGGGAGATAGGTCAGAAGCTCAGATTACAGAGTATTTGGCTCTGTTGAGTGATGAGTTTGGTAGGGACGGTAGATTATCTATCCAATCAATGAAAACTATTGAGGCGGATCGCAATAAGATTTATCAGAGGTTGCACGAGGTAGAGGAGAATATCGTTAATCGTTATAGTGAACTTGGACAAAAGATTTCAGTAAAAAAGTTATTGCAGTATTTTGATTGGGATTCTGATGGAGAGGCTGGAAACGAACTTCTGAAAGAGGGGGAGAGCGTAAAATTGAGTGAACAAAATATTATAGTCCCAAGCAATGGCGGCAAATATCAGATTACAATAAATTCTCCTATATCTATCTGTTTGGACCCAGTAGTGGATTTAGATGGCCCAATTTATGGTATCACTATTGGAGAACTAAAATTATATGAAGAGGGTGCAGCAGTGGGGATGACGTGTGAATATTCGTTAGATGGTAACACATTGAGTATAGATGTTTCAGCGTCTCGTTGTCGGAGTATGCGTTCGACAAAGATTGAACTTTATGATTGCATCGGGAATGTGGTTGCTACGCTTAATGTATCACAAGATGGAAATCCCGAGGCCGCAATTCCACTATTGGGTTATGATGGAGAGATGATAATTTCAGGTATAGCCCGCAATATAGCGGAAGCATACGAGAAATATAATATTTTAGAGCAGAGTTATCATTTTAACCCGCTAAAACTATCTAATAGTATTTTTGCGCTTAGCCCAATTCCCATCTCGACAAATAGCCCTGATATCGATGCTGCTTGGTCTTATTTTTATACGGCGATAAGGGATGTTCTACGAGTGAAAAGCGTTGATAAGACACGTCTAAATGTATATCAGCCATATTGCGACATATTGCTCGCTAATGTTTATTATTCGATGGTGGTGGCGTGGGGCGATATTCCATATTACAAAGATTATCAGCAAATGGAAGATATGATTGAAACTCCTGCATCCCGAACATCACAAGAGATAATTATGGCTGATATTGAACAAATGTTGCTTGGGGCAATTGACTATTTGGATGAGAAACACAATACACCATTAAAAGATGTTAATGGGCTGTTTTTTGCATCGAAAGATGTTGCTCGAATGACTCTGGCAAATGTATATATGTATCAAAATCGTCATCTTGATGCGATGCCTCTTGTAGAACAAATAATCGAGAATAAGTTTTATACTATGTCTGAGGATGATTTTTCTGATGTGGATAATACATCAACTTTTAATTCTTTTTTTGACGAAGATGAGTTAATCTATGGGTTTGGATTTAACGATGGCAAAACAACACGAACAAATATAGTAATCCGTATACCTGGAATTATAGCCTTGCAAACCATTACAGATGTATATCTTGCGCTCGCCGAGTGTTGTTTACGGGATAACAAATCATCAATAGCCGAAGAGTTGGTAAACCAAGTTGCAATATCCAAAAATATATCAATCTCTGGAACTGCGTTGAATAAAATCAAAGAACTTCGCTCGCAAGTTTTATTGTATAGTGCGGGATATTTCCCATTTATGAAGCGCTCAGCATTGGCAAAGGATGCTTTTGAGATTGAAGATTGGCAATTATTGTGGCCGATTCCAATGTCGGAGTTGAATTCTAATCCCAATATCTCGCAAAATGACGGATATTAGGAAGATAAGTTTGTGTAAAGAGCGAAAAAGATAGGAAAAATTTTGTTTTCAGGAAAAAAGTTGTACCTTTGCACCGCTAAAATAGCATAACAAATTAACAAAAACAATTATGAACAATTACGAAACCGTTTTCATTGTCACTCCCGTCCTCTCTGACGCTCAGGTGAAGGAGGTTGCTGACAAATTCCAGGGCATCATCACCGAGAACGGCGGTCAGATTGTGAATGTGGAGAACTGGGGCTTGAAGAAGCTCGCTTATCCTATTCAGAAGAAGACTACCGGCTTCTTCTTCCTTGTAGAGTTCGAGGGTGAGGGTACACTTATCAACAAGCTCGAGACAGGCTATCGTCGTGACGAGCGTATCATTCGTTTCTTAACTTTCAAGCAGGACAAGTTCGCTGTGGAGTACTCTGCAAAGCGTCGCGCCAAGCTTGCTAACAAATCACAGGAGGAGTAAACTATGGCACAGGAGAATGTAAAGGGCGGTGAGATTCGCTATTTGAATCCCGTATCAGTAGATGTAAAGAAGAAGAAGTACTGCCGTTT
>JAZUMN010000012.1:0-8204 GCA_045603645.1 Alistipes sp.
AAAGAGGGCTGGAACTTGCTGCAAAGTGGAATGCGGAAGATAAAAATATGTAGTAGAAAAATACTCAACATTACTATTCTATATAACAATAATTATATACCTTTGCATCAAAGTAGGAACTCGACTCTGCGAGACACTGCAGAATGGTGCAGAATTTAGGTGGAGCAATAGCGGGAGATTACGTTTGTTGCGATTCTTTAACGCAAAGATATAGAGCCATTTAGAAATGAAACTCATTTTCTGGTGGCGCCACAAAAATCCCTCTTACAAGTGCTTGTAGGATGGTTTTTCTTTTAATTTGCTACTATTTTTTTACACCAAGAAAGTGGCTTGTATTTATTGTGCGACTTGGTCAGAAGTCTCATTTCTTAGCCTGCAAGAAAGGTCGCTCATCAGCGGCACATCAACGGTTCAGCGGCGACTCAGCGACTTACTCGTTTTCGGCTGTGAGTTGAGGTGTTGGCTTGTTGTTGAGGGTGGTTGTGTCGTCAAGCGATAGCTCGTCGTTCTCCTCCTGGCTGAGTTCGAGTATGCGTGCCGAGTGTTTCTTTGTTGTGGGGAGTCCCAGCTTGCGCATATTCTCACCTACGCGTATAAGGTTGTTGTTGCCCTTGCAGAGACGTTTGTATGCCTCCTCGTACTTTGTCTGCGCCTGACTCAGGCTTGTGCCTACGCCTTCGAGGGTCGAGGTGAAGGCTACAAGTTGCTCGTACAGTGTGACGCCGAACTTGATGATTTTCTCCTGGTTCTTGCTCTGGTCGTCACGTCGCCACAGGTCGTCCACGATTTTCAGCAGGGCGAAGAGGTTTGTGGGCGAGGAGATGATGACCTTCTTCTCGTAGGCATCGTTCCAAATGGTGTGGTCCTCCTTCAACGCATCGAGGAAGGCAGGCTCGTTGGGTACGAACATAATCACAAAGTCGGGCGATTGCAGGAGTTGCTGGTAACGCTTGGCGCTGAGCTCCCTGACGTGCTGACGTACCGATGCGAGGTGTGCCGTCATAGCTGCGCGGCGCTCCGCATCGCTCTCTGCCGAGACGTAATTGACGTATGCCGTGAGAGATACCTTAGAGTCGATTATCACCTGCTTGTTGTTGGGCAGGTTCAGCACCACATCGGGACGCAGGTTGTTGCCCGCCTCATCTTTGAGGTTGTGCTGTGTCTGGTAGTGCACGCCACGAATGAGGTTTGAGTTGTCGAGGATGGTTTCCAGGATTACCTCGCCCCAATCTCCCTGCACTTTGGAGTTGCCTTTGAGGGCGTTGGTGAGGTTGGTGGTCTCGGTGGTTATCTGCTTGTTGAGTTCCATCAGGCGTTGCAGCTCGTTTTTAAGCGCTCCGCTCTGTTCTGCCTGCTGTGTGAAGATGTTGTCTACACGGGCACGGAACTCCTGTATATTGTCCTTAAAAGGCTTTAAGATGACATCCATCGACTCGCGGTTCTCCTCCTTGAAGCGGCGGCTCTGCTCACCCAGCACATCTCCTGCTAAGGTGCGGAACTGCTCGCGCAGGGCTTGCTCCAACTCCTCCTGCGAACGCACCTTGTCCTCTATCGAGCGTCGCTCGGCGCTGAGTTCGGTCTGAGCCTTTACGCGTGCCATCTGCTCCTGCTCGCGCAGCGTACGCTCACGTTCCACCTCACGGCGCAGTGCCTCGGCTCGGAGCTGGCTGTCGGCTTCGGCCTGCGAGGCTGCCTGCTGCACCGAGCTAAGCTGCTCGGCTATATGTCTGGCGTTGCGGCGTTCGATGATGAGTGCAGAGACCAATGTGCCACATATGATTACAAGCGTGATGATTGATATAAGGTATATTGTCGTCATAGTAGTTTGTGTTTCTTGCACAAAGATATACATATTTATAGACAAATCGAAGGGTTGAGACTGAAATTTTCTTCGCAAAAAAAGGTGTTGCAGACTCAAAAAACGCCTTAATCTTTTGTCGTTGGCTGAAAAATCACTATCTTTACTCAAATTTATTTTTTAACCCAAACACAACCTGTAATTATGTCTAAATCGGGTGGTAAAAAGAAGTTGTTTCTTGCCTTGCTGGCGGGGCTTGTGATGGGCTTTACGCTGATGATTGGCTTTAACTATATGTGGGTGAACAGCTCCACTTCCTCTTCGTGCACGTCGTGTCACTTTCATCCCGAGTCGGATGCGAGCTGGAAGCGTTCGGTGCACTGCAACAATCAGAGTGGTGTCGTGACCGATTGTGCGGCGTGTCACCTTCCGCCCAAGGGCTCGGCAGAGTATGTCAGGGCGAAGATAACCACAGGTGTGAAGGATTTGTGGTCGTATATGACCAAGTCGCCAGAGGATATTGACTGGGAGCGCAAGGGTGAGATTGAGTACGCTCAAAAGATTGTCTATAACTCATCCTGCAAGGCGTGTCACGTCAATATCTACCCTTCGGGCATAAGTGACGAGGGTGTGACGGCTCACCTCTACTACGACGATAACGAGGAGAAGCTGAATCTTCAATGTATAAGTTGCCATCTTGATGCAGGGCACTACAACCCCAACTACAAACATTCGGCTCTGACGCAGGCTCCCGTAGCTGACAGTGGCGAGAAGTATGAGGCGGCTGCTAAGGTTACCGAGTTCAGGAATTTTGTCGAGACCATACCTGGCACAACCTCCTCGATAAGTATGATAGCCGTCAAGGGCGGCAGCTTTTTAATGGGCAGCTCGCCCAGGGAGGCTTTTCACTCGGCTGACGAGTCACCGCAGCACAATGTCACGGTGTCGTCATTCTTTATGGGTGAGGTGGAGGTTACCTGGGACCAATATTGGGCCTTCTACAACGAGACTATGTCGGAGGGACGCACATCGCCCGAGTCGGTATATGCCAACAACCAGCGTGAGGACTGTGATGCCGTGAGTGGCCCTACGCCTCCGTTTGGCTTCCCAGACCAGGGATGGGGTATGGCTCAGCGCCCGGCAATTACGATGACCCACTATGCGGCGCAGACCTTCTGCCAGTGGCTGTCACTTAAAACGGGCAAGAAGTACCGCCTGCCCACCGAGGCTGAGTGGGAGTATGCGGCGCGTGGAGGCACGGCGACACCTTACCATTTCGAGGGTGACCCACGAGGCTTCTCGGACAGGAGTCTGTGGAGCAGGCTCTTTGGTGCCGATACCACAGTTATAAATAGCTATGCCATATATGTTCACAACAGCAACAACCGTACGCAGGAGCCTTCGGCGGTCAAGGCTAACCCGCTGGGCTTGAAGAATATGCTTGGTAACGTTATGGAGTACTGCTCGGACTATTATGCCGCCGATGCTTACTCTCTGGTTGAGGATGGGGCTGTAAACCCCACAGGCCCCGAGAGTGGCACCGAAAGGGTGGTGCGTGGCGGATGCTATGCTGACGATGCTGCCGAGTTGCGCAGTGCTGCACGCCGCTCTACCGACCACGAGGCGTGGCTCAGGACCGACCCTCAAAACCCCAAGAGTATATGGTGGTATTCCGACATCAAGGGCATAGGCTTCCGTGTGGTGTGCGAGGTGCCCGAGGGTGTTGTAACGGAGTAGGGGAGCAAAGAAAGAAGAACGAAGAAAGAAGAACACAGAACACAGAACGAAGAGAATGCAAATAATAAAAAAATAACAACAATAAAACATTACTACTATGAGTGACAATAAAATGAGCAGAAAAGATTTCTTGTCTTTGTCTGCACTCGCGGGTGTTTCAACATTGGTTGGCTCATCAACACTTATGACCTCTTGCAGGGAGAAGGGTCCCGTATATACTCCTTTGAAGCAGGCGGGAGAGTATTATATGCCTGTTCTTAATGATAAAGCCGACGATGGCGCCGAGCTTAGGGTAGGCCTTGTGGGCTGTGGTGGCCGTGGTAAAGGTGCTATTGCCAACCTGCTCAGGGCTGCCAACGGTATTAAGGTTGTGGCGTTGGGTGATGTCTTTGCTGACCGCTTGGAGGATGCACGCAAGATGCTGGCGGGTGAGAAGTATAACCAGACCGTGGCCGATGACAAGTGCTTCGTGGGCTTTGATGCTTACAAGAAGGTTGTTGATGCAGGCGTAGATATGGTTATCTTCACGACACCTCCTGCCTTCCGTCCTCAGCAGTTTAAGTATGCAACCGAGAAGGGCGTGCACTCATTCTTGGAGAAGCCCATTGCCGTTGATGCCAAGGGCTACCGTACGATTATGGCCACAGCCAAGCAGGCGCAGGCTAAGGGGCTGAGTGTTGTGTGCGGTACGCAGCGTCACCACAACAGAGCCTATGTGGCTGCATTTGAGAAGATTCAGCAGGGCTTGATAGGTGAGATTACGGGTGGTAACGTATATTGGAATCAGGGTATGCTGTGGTACAAGAACCGCCAGAAGGGCTGGACCGACACCGAGTGGATGATTCGCGACTGGGTGAACTGGAAGTGGCTTTCGGGCGACCATATTGTCGAGCAGCACGTTCACAACATCGACGTCTTTTTGTGGATGTCGGGCTTGAAGCCTGTTAAGGCGACAGCCTTCGGTGGCCGCCACAGACGAGTTACGGGCGACCAATACGATATGTTCAGTGTAGATTTTGAGATGGAGAACGGCATCCACCTGCACTCTATGTGCCGCCAGATTAACGGCTGTGCCAACAACGTGAGCGAGTATATCCAGGGTACTAAGGGCTCGTGGAATAATCTGACACAAGAGATTAAGGACTTGTCGGGCAATGTCATCTGGAAGTATGACAAGGAGGCTGCCAAGGAGCAGTATCAGATGCACAATGACTATGTCTTGGAGCACGTTGATTGGGTAAACCACATCCGCAAGGGTACTATGCACGACGAGGCGACAGATTGCGCTAACTCTTGTCTGGCGGGTATTATGGGTCGTGAGGCGGCCTACACCGGTGCTGCCGTAACGTGGGATGCTATGGTGCAGTCTGAGCAGGATTATCTGTCGGAGTTCAAGCAGGAGATGGGCAAGCAGGATATGGATAAGTGTGTTGTTCCCGTTCCTGGTAAGTAGCAGAACGAAAGAGAGCTGAGATTATGAATAGAAAAGAGTTTTTGCAAAGGTCGCTGCTGGGTGCTGCGGCTGTGGCATCGGCTTCGGGCGTAGGCAGCCTTCTCGGTTCGTGTACCGCAAAGCAGGGTGCATCAAAGGCGGGTGCCGCCGAGCTGCGCCTGTCGTTTCAGGAGGGCATAGCTCCGGGCAAGGGTCTGGATGCCAAGTTCGACTATATGGAGCAGCTGGGTGTCGTGGGCTTCGAGCCTGGGGGTAAGCGTCTGGCTGAGCGCGTGAATGAGATTCAGCAGGCTCTGCGTGGCCGTAATATTAAGGTGTCGGCCATCTGTGCCGGCTTTGATGGTTTTATCCTCGCCGAGGATGCTGCCGTGAAGGCGCAGTTTGACTCTACGATGCGCGACATCATTGCTGCGGCGGGTGAGCTGGGCTCTACGGGTGTTATTATGGTGCCCGTGTTCAACCATCAGAAGCCCTGCCTGCCTCATACCTTCTCCACCCGTGAGTTCCTCTGCGAGCAGATGCACGAGCTGGGTGAGTATGCCTTGAAGCACAATACTACCGTTATCTTGGAGCCTCTGAATCGTCGTGAGGCACACTATATGCGTCAGGTGGCAGATGCGGCAGCTATTGCCCGCGACTCAAAGAGTGCAGGCGTGAAGTGTATGGGTGACTTCTGGCATATGTCGGAGGAGACGTCAGACTATGCAGCCTTTATGGCGGGGCGTGACTACTTGCAGCACGTTCACATCGCCAGCCGTGGCAACCGTAAGATGCCGGGCGAGAATAGCGAAAAGGATAACTACCGCGAGGGCTTCCGTGCCTTGAAGGAGATGCACTACCCTCACTACGTCAGCTTCGAGTGCGGCTGCGCAGGTAAGCGTGAGGAGGTTGTGCCCAAGGCTGTGGAGCTGTTGCGCTTGCAGTGGGAGGAGGCGTAAGAATTCAAAATTCAAAATTGGGCTGACGCACAATGCATGTCGTTGTGCATGGTCGCAAATAAATAAAAATCAACAATAACTATTTTGCCTATGTTTAAGCAATGGGGATATGGGCGGGCATTTGCCCGTTGTGGCGTGATTGCAGGGCTGGGTGCAGTGTTGCAGTTGCTCCTCGGAGACTTCTCGAATGAGTTTCTGCGCTATCCGTGGGGACTTATTCTTGCGGTCAATTACCTCTATGTGTTGCTGCTTGTGTATGTGCAGTCGGCACGCTGGAAGTGGCTGCAACAACTCTTTGACGGCTATGCTATGGTCTCTACGCTTACCTCGATGATGGTGCTGACCATAGTCTTTGGCCTCACGCGTCAAGACTCTGCCACCGAGGGCTGGGTGGGGGCATTGGGGCTCTCGCGTATGACCTCATCGTGGATATTCAACCTGCTGCTGCTCTACTTCGTGACGGCTCTCGGCCTGTGTGTCGTGCGTGACCTGCACCATTGGCGTAAGGTGCGCCTGGCGGCACTTATGTCGCACCTGGTGGTCTTTGTAGCTCTGACGGCGGCTATGTTTGGCTCGGCAGACAAGGAGCGTGTGGTTGTGGAGCTATCACTCGACAGGCTGACCTACGAGGGTGTAAACAGCCGTGGCGAGCAGGTGGAGCTGCCCTTTGGCCTTACGCTCAAAGAGTTTAGGATGGATGAGTGGCCCGCCAAGCTATATGTCGTAGATACGCGTACCGAGCACTATTCGCAGGAGTTCCTGCTGGCGGAGGCTGAGGGTGCCCAGACGGATATTGAGGGCTGGCGCCTGAGGGTTAAGCAGAGCGTGGATATGGCAGCCCGTATGCCCGGGAGTGACGAGTGGCGTGCCATAAATCACATAGGTGCAGCCCCTGCCGTGAGGGTCGAGGCGGAGCATATCACCTCGGGCAAGCGAGTGGAGGGCTGGGTGAGCTGTGGCTCCTTTGTCTTTGAGCCTCAGTATCTGTGGCTTGGTGAGCGATATGTGGTGGTTATGCCGCAGCGTGAGGCTAAGCGTTACCTCTCCGAGGTGGAGGTTATGGATGGCTCGGGCAAGATAAGGCGCGAGGCGATAGAGGTCAATAAGCCTGCGCGTATGGGGTCGTGGCGCATATATCAGGTGGGCTACGATATGCAACGCGGACGATGGAGCACGTCGAGCGTTGTGGAGTGTGTGCGTGACGGCTGGTGGCGTGTGGTGCAGGTGGCACTGTGGCTGCTGCTGGCGTCGGGTGTGGTTATGTTTCTTACGGCGCAGGGCAAAGGTCGTGCGTCAAAAAATAAGGAGGGCAGAGTATGACGTGGGAACATCTGTTGGTATTTGCTGCTGCGGCAACCCTATGCTGGGTCGTGGGTGCTGCGCTGGCTCTTAGGGGCAGGCACACGGCGGCCGCTACGGCAATGTCGGTGCTTGGCTCGGTGATATTCTTCTCTTACATAGTGGGTATGTGGCTTACGCTCGACAGGCCTCCTATGCGAACTATGGGCGAGACACGCCTCTGGTACACCTTCTTCCTCTCGGTGGCGGGCATTGTGGTCTATGCGAGGTGGAAGTATAGGTGGATACTATCGTTCAGCACTCTTATGTCGGTGGTCTTTATATGCATAAACCTCTTCAAGCCTGAGATACACAGCAAGTCGCTTATGCCGGCGTTGCAGAGTCCGTGGTTTGTGCCACACGTCATAGTCTATATGTTTGCCTACGCTATGATGGGTGCTGTGACCCTCTTTGCCATATATCTGTGGTGGCGCTCCTCGGCGAAGAAACCCTCGGATGAGGAGATGGGCGTATGCGATGGGCTGGTGCGCATCGGGTGGTCATTCCTCACCCTCGGTATGGTTATGGGAGCCCTGTGGGCTAAGGAGGCGTGGGGCGACTATTGGACGTGGGACCCCAAGGAGACGTGGGCGGCAGCCACATGGCTGGGCTACCTGCTCTACCTGCACCTGCGAGGGCAAACACGCGACTATAACCTGCTCTTTGCGCTGCTTATCTTCGACTTCCTGCTGTTGCAGATGTGCTGGTATGGCATCAATTATCTGCCCTCGGCGCAGGGGGTCAGTGTGCACGTTTATTAGAATTCAAAATTCAAAATTCAAAATTGGGCTGACGCACGGAAATAGTCGTTGGGAATAGAGAGTGTAGGGAATTCAAAATTCACCGCTGCGAGTAAGCGAGAGCAGAGGGAACTTGTTCACTATGCCGAGCAGGAGCAGTGAAAAGCCACCCTTGTGGTGGATTAAAATTCAAAATTGGG
>JAZUMN010000013.1:0-21784 GCA_045603645.1 Alistipes sp.
TTATCGTTTAGTGGCATTCAAGGATATGTCGAATGACCACGTGTTTTTGTGCAGGTCCGCCGTTTCGACAAAAGAGACCATCGAGGTGAACGGCGAAACCTATCCAGTTTACAAGATGGAAATCTCTAACACATCTCACCCTTTCTACACAGGTAAGATGAAGTTGGTTGATACCGCCGGTCGTGTGGATAAGTTTATGAGCCGTTACGCAAAACGCTACGATAAGAAGAAGTAATCACAGAGTGATTTTGACTTCTAAAAATCAAAGCCTGTACAACAATTCCGTGTTGAGCAGGCTTTTTTTTTGGTTTTATGCTACATTTTTTTTACATTTGCTTATTGATTAACATTGCATACTATGGGAAACAAGATTAACGACCCTATTGCACGCCTTATGGGTTTGAGGTATAAGTCTCACCCCTGGCACGGCTTGGAGGTGGGCGACAAGTCACCCGAGGAGGTTACGGCCTTTATCGAGATGGTGCCTACCGACACCGTAAAGTATGAACTTGACAAGGTGAGTGGTTACATACGCATCGACCGCCCGCAGAAGTACTCTACGGTTGTGCCTGCACTCTACGGCTTTATCCCTCAGAGTTTCTGCGGCGACTGTGTGGCTGAGTTCTGTATGGAGCGCAGCGGCCGTAAGGATATCAAGGGCGACGGTGACCCTCTCGATATATGCGTTCTGACCGAGCGCACCATAGCTCACGGCGACATCATCGCTACGGTAAAGCCCATCGGAGGCTTCCGTATGCTGGATGGCGACGAGGCTGACGACAAGATTATCGCCGTGCTGCGTAACGACGCAACATATCGCGGCTACAACGACATTGAGGAGCTGCCTCACATTGTGGTAGATAGGTTGAAGCACTACTTCCTCACATACAAGGATATGCCACCCGCAGACCGTGAGAGTGAGGGTCAGAAGCGTGTGGAGATTGTCAGCACCTACGGCCGCGAGGAGGCTTACGAGGTTATCTCGCGTTCACTGGAAGATTATAAGTGTCACTTTGAAGGTCTGGAAGAGATTTTGCGACACGTGTAGTAAATTGCTATTATGGAATCACTACGAGAGATATACAAGATTGGAAATGGCCCATCCAGCAGTCATACTATGGGCCCCAAGAAGGCTGCCGAGCAGTTTTTGTCTCGTCACGGCGATGCCGACAGCTTTCGCGTAACACTCTACGGCTCACTTGCCGCAACGGGCAGGGGTCACCTCACCGATGCTGCCATCTTGAAGGTGTTGCAGCCCGTGGCACCCACCGAGATATTGTGGGAGCCCGAGACGGTGAAGGAGTTTCACACCAACGGAATGTTGTTCGAGGCAATCAAGGGTGGTAAGGTTCAGGAGAGCTGGACGATTTACAGCGTCGGCGGAGGCTCCATAGCCAACCCCGAGACACCCGTGCCCGAGCATAAGAAGATATACCCATTAAAGACCATTGAGGACATCCTGGCGTGGTGCGACCGTGAGGGCAAGAGCCTGTGGGAATATGTGCAGGACTGCGAGGGCGAAGGCATCTGGGAGTATCTTGACACCATCTGGACGACGATGAGCAAGACCATAGACAATGGCCTTAACAATGACGGCGTGCTGCCCGGAGGACTTAAAGTGGCGCGCAAGGCCTCGACATATTGGGTCAAGGCTAAGGAGTATAACCCCACGGTGAGTGGCCGCTCCCGCCTCTATGCCTATGCACTCGCTGTGGCGGAGGAGAATGCCTCGGGAGGTGTTGTAGTAACAGCCCCAACGTGTGGCTCCTGCGGTGTGCTGCCTGCTGTGCTGCATCACTTGGAGAAGTTGAACGACTACCGCCGCGTACGCATCCTGCGAGCTCTGGCTACGGCAGGTGTGTTCGGCAACATAGCCAAGACCAACGCCTCGATATCGGGTGCCGAGGTGGGCTGTCAGGGTGAGATAGGTGTGGCGTGTGCTATGGCCGCAGCAGCTGCGTGCCAGCTTATGGGTGGCACCCCCGCACAGATTGAGTATGCTGCCGAGATGGCGTTGGAGCACCACCTGGGTTTGACGTGCGACCCCGTGTGCGGACTTGTGCAGATACCCTGCATTGAGCGTAATGCTGTGGCGGCAGCCCGTGCTATCGACTCGGCTACGTTTGCCATCCTCTCTGACGGCAAGCACCGCGTGAACTTCGACCGTGTGGTGGCAGTGATGAAGGAGACGGGTCACAACCTCCCAAGCCTCTATCGTGAGACTGCCGAGGGTGGTCTGGCAAAGCATTACAAGATGGGGTAAGGTTGTTAGTTCCCGTTTTGGGTCGAGTCTGCGCAAGCCTAAAAATAGCTCTTGTTATACAAATCCAAATAAAAAGAGGTTGTCCTTCAAAAACTTGTTGGACAACCCCTTTTCCTTTGGGGTATAAAGTCACTACTTTGACAATGCAGCCACAGCAGCCTTTGCAGGTGTTGCATAAGGCTCGGCTGTAACCTTGCTCAAAAACTCGATAGCCTTAGCCTTGTTCTCCTTGGCGTTGTAAGCTGAGCCGAGGTTGAAATATACTGCGCTCTTATCCTCCTCGCTTGCCTGCAATGCAGCCGCAGCCTCACCGAGCTCGATAACCTTTGCGTAGTCCTTCTTCAAGAAGTATGCCTGCACCAGAATCTTCTGAGCAAGAGTCTTATCGGCGATAGTTGCCGACATCGAGATAATGCCGTCGAAGTCGTTTGCCTGCTGCATAGTGGCAATCTTGTTGTTTGTGTACTGGTTCATCTTTGCGCGCGCCTCCTTGATGGCAGCGTCGTACTTAGGTGATGGCAACGCAACAACCTCAGAGCATACCTGCATACCCTCGGTGTACTTTTCTGACTTGAAGTAGCTCTCGGCGAGCATCATAGCAAGCGCTGTGTTCTTCTTGTTGGCAGTGTAGCCCTTTGAGAAAATCTCAATTGCGCGTGCGTAGTTACCGGCATTGAAGTATGAGCCACCGTGAGCACGATACACCTGGCCGATGGTGGTTGTTGCTACCGTAGCAGCCTTGGTGTTGCGGAAAGACTTGGCCTTTGATACAGCCTTCTGCAATATGGTGATAGCCTCGGCAAACTTTGCATCCTTTGTAGCATCGTCCGCAGCCTTTGTCGCAGCACCTGCGGCAAGCTTACCCATATAGACGTACATTACAGGCAGGTTTTGCTGTGCATTCTTCACACATCCGGCGATAGTTGCATCCTCCTCCTCAGAGCCATCAGCAATAACAGCCTCGTAGAGTTTAGCCGCCTTGGCGAAATCCTTAGCCTGAGCAGCCTTGGTTGCCTCGTTGTAGTTGTCCACTACGCTCTGAGCCTGAGCAAATGAGAGACTCAACAAAGCAACGGCCATCAAAACAATTTTCTTCATAATTTTAGACAGTTAATGTTTATTGGTTTATATTACAATTTTTTTCGTTTGAAATTCAGTGTGCAAAGGTAGTTTATTTTTTATTTTACTCCAAATTTTCTCTCGCAAGAGAGGAAATATTTCCCACTCCTCTTATCTCAGTCCCTTGAAGAACTCCTGCATAAGGGTTTCGCACTCCTGCTGCAACACACCCTTCGTCACCACGGTCTTGGGGTGGAATATCCTGCCCTGCACGGTTGTGTAGCCACGCTTGGGGTCATCTGCGCCATACACCACCCTGTCTATCTGGCTCCACGCCAGGGCTCCGGCGCACATTATGCAGGGCTCCACGGTGACATACAGGGTGCAACCCTTCAAATATTTACCTCCCAGGGTCGTTGCGGCAGCCGTTATCGCCTGCATCTCGGCGTGTGCCGTAGCATCGCACAAGGTCTCAACGAGGTTGTGTCCGCGACCTATGACCCTTCCGCCTGCGACTATCACAGCTCCAATGGGTACCTCCTCTTTCTTTAACGCACGACGGGCCTCCTCTATTGCCAGAAGCATAAACTTTTTGTCCGTTTCGATGCTTGCTTTATCCATTTTTACGCGCATTTAATCTTACGAAGATAATAAAATCGCCAAAAACAACCAAATTTTTTGCTCCAACGAGTTTCAGCGAGATAAATATTAGGTCGATTACAATGCTACATATTGCAAATTTTATTACCTTTGCGTTTTAGGAAACAATTAAAATACAAAATAAAATGTACAGAAGTCATACTTGTGGCGAGTTGCGCATCGCAAATGTAGGTCAGAGCGTTACCCTCGCCGGTTGGGTGCAGAAGGTTCGCAATTTGGGTGCAATGACATTCATTGACCTGCGTGACCGCTACGGCATAACACAGATTGTAGTCGAGGAGAACTCTCCCGAGCAGGCCCGCGAGGCTGCCGCCCGTCTGGGTCGAGAGTTTGTCCTTCAAGTTAAGGGTAAGGTCATCGAGCGTTCGTCGAAGAATCCCAAGATGCCTACGGGCGATGTTGAGGTTGCTGCCGTGGAGGTAAATATCCTGAACGAGTCGCAGACACCTCCCTTCACCATCGAGGAGAACTCTGACGGAGGCGACGACCTGCGTATGAAGTACCGCTACCTCGACCTTCGTCGTCCACCGCTGCAACGCAATATGGAGTTGCGCCACCGTATGGCCATTGCTATACGCACGTTCCTTGACAAGGAGGGCTTCCTCGAAATCGAGACCCCTTACCTTGTAGGCTCTACACCCGAGGGTGCGCGCGACTTTGTGGTGCCAAGCCGTATGAATCCCAACCAGTTCTACGCTCTGCCACAGTCGCCACAGACCTTGAAGCAGCTGCTTATGGTTGCGGGCTACGACCGCTACTTCCAGATTGTGCGCTGCTTCCGTGACGAGGATTTGCGTGCCGACCGCCAGCCCGAGTTTACGCAGATTGACTGCGAGATGTCGTTCGTTGAGCAGGAGGATGTATTGGAGATTTTCGAGCGCTGGGCAAAGTATATGTTCAAGGATGTTATGAACATCGAGTTCACGGCTCCTTTCCAGCGTATGCCTTGGATTGAGGCTATGGAGAAGTATGGCTCCGACAAGCCCGACCTGCGTTTCGGTATGGAGTTCCACGACATCACCGACCTTGCACACGGACACTCATTCTCGGTCTTTGACGATGCCGAGTATGTTGTGGGCTTTGCCGCCACAGGCTGCGCAGGCTACACCCGCAAGCAGATTGACGCCCTCACCGATTATGTTAAGCGTCCACAGGTGGGTGCCAAGGGTTTGGTATGGATTCGTCTTGACGACCAGGGCAACATAAAGTCCTCTGTCGACAAGTTCTTCTCGGAGGAGGAGCTGCGTGCCATTGCTGGGCGTATGGAGGCCAAGGCGGGCGATTTGATGCTCGTTTTGTGTGGCAAGAAGTTCAAGACCCTCACTCAGCTCTGCGCTCTGCGTCTGTATGTGGGTGAGTTGCTTGGCTTGCGTGACCCTAAGAAGTTTGCGCCGCTGTGGGTTGTCGATTTCCCAATGTTCGAGTGGGACGACGAGACTCAGCGCTACTACGCTATGCACCACCCCTTCACCTCGCCTAAGCCCGAGGATGTACAGTATTTGGAGAGCGACCCGGGTCGTGTGCGTGCCAATGCCTACGACTTCGTATGCAACGGTACCGAGATTGGTGGTGGCTCCATCCGTATCCACGACGCGCAGTTGCAGGCTCTTATCTTCAAGATTCTGGGCTTCACACCCGAGAAGGCTCAGGAGCAGTTTGGCTTCCTGATGAATGCCTTTAAGTTTGGTGCACCTCCTCACGGAGGCCTCGCCTTCGGTTTTGACCGTCTCTGCTCGCTGTTCGGTGGCTCGGAGTCTATCCGCGACTACATAGCCTTCCCAAAGAACAATGCAGGCCGTGACGTTATGCTCGATGCACCATCGCTCATTGACCAGTCACAACTCGACGAGTTGTACCTCAGCCTTGTAAAGCCTGAGTAACACTCGAAAGAGAAAGATTTGGGAAGTTAGGGTGTTTAGTGTCCCTGACTTCCCTAAATTTATCGAATTTATATACTTTGCAAATATTTTTTTGAAGAAAATTTTGCAGTTTACAAAATAGTGCCTATATTTGCACACCTTTTCGGCGGGAAAGCCCGCAAAAATAGAGAGGCCCAGGTGGTGAAATTGGTAGACACGCTACTTTGAGGGGGTAGTGAGCATTAGCTCGTGCAAGTTCGAGTCTTGTCCTGGGCACAAAAGCAGACGTTTGTCTGCTTTTTTTTATGCCCATTCCCGGGCTCCATATGATTCGCTGGTCTCCTTCCCGCCCATAGGATTTATAGACAACAAAAAAGCGGTCATCTTTTCAGATAACCGCCTTGAAGTGACTCCGACAGGATTCAAACCTGTAACCGCTTGATCCGTAGTCAAGTACTCTATTCAGTTGAGCTACGGAGCCATTTGCCTAATTGCGAGTGCAAATATAGAGGCTTTTTTTCTTATGTGCAAATATTTTTATGAAAAAATTAAAATATTTTTTCAGCCGCACGCTCAACTTCGTGAGCCTCAGTGTAATTGAGGGTAGGTGCACATATCGTCGCCGACGACCCTGTGTTGTAATTCGTGCGACAAGTGCTCGCCATAGAGGTCACGCGCCACAATCTCCCCTGAGGGGGAGATAAGGAAATTGGCGGGTATGCGATGCACGCCATAACTCTCGGCGATGCTCTGCGTCTCGTCTTCGGCCTTGTTTATGATGTTATACCACAGCATATTATTGCGTGCCACATACTCCCGCAGATAATCCACGTCGGCATCCAGCGATACGGAGCAAATCTCAAAGCCCATAAGTGCATACTCGGAGTAGAGCTCATTCAGCACGGCAAGCTCCCTCAGCGATGGCTCGTTCCATGTAGCCCAGAAACTCAGCAGCACCCACTTGCCCTTGCCGCATATTGCCGATAGAGGCATCTTCTCGCCCGTGATGGTCTCAATCTCCGCATCCACAAATTTATTGCCCACCTGACAACGCTCGATGACGTCGATATACTTGGCAAACTGCTGCATCTCGGGCAGCGCCTGCATCTTGGGCGAGAACTGAGCAAAGCGCACACGCATATCCTCGGCAGTCATTCCATAAGCCTCCTGATTTATGAAAAGCTCTACACCTATTATATTATCCAGATTGTAGGTTATGGTCGTTGCAAGCGCCTCGTGATACTTTGCTGTCAGCGACTCGTACTCCTCCTCGGCGGTTGCGGCATTGTGGTCAATGTGCATCAGCTGTGTTGCCAGCCCTGAGAGTTGATGAATAGTGAGGTTATACTTGTCATTCATCGGTCCTCCCTCAACCACATAACCGCCCGTGTCGGCAGGGCGCATCGTCAGGGGTGCGCTCTCGGTAAGAAACATAGTAAGAGCTGTGCCGTTGTCATCACACAGGAATGCCGTTGTGGGCTGCTTCACATTACACTCGATATGAAACCTGCTGTCGGCATCAACTTTTGCCTCCGCCAACGTATCGAGTTGTGGCGTTTCGGCGATAAGGTATATTGTCGATGCAGTGCTGTTATGCAGCTGCCCCGACACATCAATTTTGATGCTGCGGCTGCACGCAGCAGTTACAGCCGTAGCAAAGAGTATGAGCACAAGTCTTTTCATCGCAAGGTAAATTATGAAAACGTGCGAGCCGAATTATTACAACTCCTTGAAATCAACGATGCCATTCATAACGGCATATATGGTGAGCCTGCCCAGAGATTTTGAGCCCACCTTCTCGACAATATTCTTGCGGTGGAATATAACCGTGGGGGTCGAGATGTGGAGTTTGTCGGCAATCTCCTTGTTTATGTAGCCCTTAACCATAAGTGTCAGCACCTCCTTCTCGCGCTGCGACAGCAGGTCGGGCTGTGGACTCTCGGCTGAGGGATGCACGTGCGCAGAGTGGGCATTGTTATGTATGGCAAAGAAGCTTTTCAGCAGCTCCCTCTCGGGTTTACGCACATCCACCGTGCGGAAGCCCTCGGCAGGAGTATGCTCGCCATCTACTAAAACGATGCAGCGACGCGCATATTGCTTAAAGTACGACAAATTCTCCTCTGCCGTGTCGCCATCAACAAAGAAATGCACCACGGGTTGCTGCTCCTCAGCCAGAAACTCCTCCATAGAGTTATACGACAGCACCTCCACATCGCCAAGCATACCCATAAATGGCGCAATATCGCTAAGGATAGTACGCATCGCCAGGCAACAGAGCGAGTTGGGGTGTATGATTACTATTTTGGGTCTTAACTCCATAACAATGCAAATATACAACAAATTATAATAATGTAAAACTATCAAAAGTGATAGTTGATAGTTCTGCTGTGTAGCAGTAATTTTGCAACGTGAAAAAATAGATAAATAACAATATGAAAAGACTTTTTACACTACTTTTTGCTTTGGCGTTTACATCGGCAGCCCTTGCTGCTGTGGAGCCTGCCGACACCACACGTCATATCGTGGTGGATGATGTTAGCATTATAGCCGCAGCCCCCAAGCAGCACTTCGGACTCTCGAAGGAGCCTATATCGTCGAGCGTGGCAAACCTCTCTCTTATGGAGCGTGAGGGCATAGCATCGGTGAAGCAACTGTCGGCACTGATGCCCAACTTCTACCAGCCCGACTATGGTTCGCGTATGACATCGTCTATATACGTCCGTGGCTTTGGAGCGCGAATAGACCAGCCCGTAATAGGTATGACCGTGGATGGTGTGCCTTACCTTAACAAGAACAACTACGACTTCGATATGGCCGATGTGGCACGCGTGGAGTTGTTGCGTGGCCCCCAGAGCACGCTCTATGGTAGAAATACTATGGGCGGTCAGATGAATATCTACACCCTCTCGCCTCTTCACTATCAGGGCTTGCGTGGCTCGTGGGAGGATGGCACGGGCAACAGCGTGCGTGCCAAACTCAACTTTTACGATAAGGCAGGCGAAAAGTTTGCCTACTCTATTGGTGGCTACTACAACCGCACCTATGGTTTCTTCGACAACGCCTATGACGGCAGCGATGTCGATTGGGGCGAGAGCTCGGGAGGACGCCTGCGCACTATCTGGCAGATGGGCGGCGGCTGGTCGATAGACAATGTAGCCTCGTTTGGCTATAACTATGAGGGAGGCTATGCCTACGCTCCATACGATGCCGAGACCGAGAAGGTGGGCGAGGTAAACTACAACTCGCCAAGTCGTTATATGCGCTATAATTTCAGCGACGGACTCATCATCTCACATACGGGCGAGAAGTATAAGTTCACGGCCACCACTTCGTATCAGTTTATGCACGACCGTATGCGTATGGATAACGATCTCACGCCCGCATCAATCTTTACCCTTATGCAGGAGCAGAAGGAGCACGCCGTAACCGAGGATATCGTCTTGCGCACCAACAACCTTTCGCGTCGCTGGCAGTGGGTAACGGGTGCTTACGGCTTCTTCAAGACGATTGATATGGGTGCGCCTGTAAACCTTTTGCAGGATGGTATGAAGTCGCTCATTCTGGGTAATATGCCTGCCAATATGCAGGCTATGCTAACCTTTGACAGAGAGGCTTTGGCGGTGGAGAGTAACTTTACCCTCCCAACCTATGGTGTGGCACTCTATCACGAGTCGTCAGTGCGTGCAGGCAAGCGCTGGCGCTTTACGGCGGGCTTGCGTCTTGACTACGAGGCCTCGAAGATGAACTACGATAACTACTCGGAGCTTGGATATAGAATGGATATGAGTGCTATGCGCCCGGGTATGATTAAAGAGGGCTTGGTGGCTGTTCCGTTCAAGGGCGAGGAAAAACTCGACTATTTGGAGTTGTTGCCCAAGTTTGCCGTAAACTTCGCAACAGGAGTAGGCGATTTATATGCCACCGTGACCCGAGGCTACAAGGCAGGAGGATTTAACACGCAGATATTCTCCGACATACTGCAAAACAAACTTAAAACAGCCCTTATGGCCGATGCTATGGGGCAACCTTCGATGCCTGCCGAGCCTTCGCCTTACGACGAGGCGTCGGTTACCACCTACGACCCTGAGTATAGCTGGAACTACGAGGTGGGAGGTCACCTGCGCTTCGCTAAGGGTCGCCTCGGCGTAGATTTTGCAGCCTTTTGGATTGAGTGCAAAGACCAGCAGCTGACCGTTTTTCCCGATGGCAACGCCACAGGCCGTATGATGTCAAATGCGGGTGCATCACGCAGCCAGGGCGCCGAGTTGTCGGTTAATTGGACTCCAAACGATAAGTTTATGCTGCTTGCAAACTATGGCTATACGCACGCTAAGTTTAGAGAGTACAAAGATTTTGTGAAGGATGATGAAACGGGGAAGAAGGTTGAGGTAAATTATGCAGGCAACTTCCTGCCTTATGCTCCGCAGCATACCGCCTCGCTGATGGCATCGTACCGCATACCTGTAAACTGCGCAGCGCTTGACGACATCACAATAAATGCTTCGTGTCAGGGTGCGGGCAAGATTTACTGGAACGAGGAGAACAGCCTGCATCAGAATTTCTACACCCTGCTTAATGCGTCTGTTGAGTTTCGTAAGGGTGACTACAAGTTATCGTTGTGGGGCCGTAACCTTGACAACACAGAGTTCTACACCTTCTACTTTAAGTCGATGGACAAAAACTTTATGAGTCAGGGCAAGCCCTGTCGCTGGGGTGCTACATTCAGTTTTGCATTGTAGATTCAGGGTTTGAGTACCAATAACCATTTGTGGGGATTTTTGTTAATGGGTATGGTGTTTTTCGATAAATATCATATCTTTGCACTCGCAAATGAGATGTAGAGAGTCATATCAGAGGAGTCGCAGCTGGGCGACGTTGTTGCTTGCGGTAGTGCTTACTTACCTGTGTAGCAACACGTTGTTTATCCATACCCACCTCTTCGGTGATAGGGTGGTTGCGCACTCGCACTTCTACACCACTTCGGCCGATGGCTCGCAGCATACTCACTCACAGTCGCAGTTGCTGCACCTGCTGATGCTCGCAGAGCTCGATGCGTTGCAGGGCTCGGTGGGGTTTGATTTCCTTGTCACACAGCTTGTGTGTGGCCTGATTTTGATGGGTGCATACAGCACCATCTGTCGTGCGCAGCTGCGCTCCTCGCTGCGTGCTCCTCCTGCAAATATATAAATCCTAAACCTTCGCTTTGGGCGAAGGGAAGGCGCTCATTATGGTTAATGGGTCGCATCATTTGTGTATTTATATATTTTGCAAAACAACAATCGATGAAAAAATTTTTACTCGCGATACTTGTTGTCGCAACCACTATCGTAGCCGTGGCTCCTGCCGTGGCTCAAAGTCGCCGCGTAAGCGACGCAAATGTCTATGGTCATATTCTGGACGCATCAACAAACCAGCACATCCCCTACGTCACCATATCAGTTAAAGGCACAACCTACGGAACTGTCGCCGATGCTACGGGTCACTTTATGTTAAAGAACCTGCCCGAGGGCGAGCATACTCTCGTGGCAGAGTCAATAGGATACAGAAGCGCCGAGCAACAGGCCGTGCTCGTAAGTGGTAAGAGTGTTGAGGTAAACTTCGTGCTTAAAGAGAGTACCCTCTCGATGGACGAGGTGGTGGTGTCGGCAACGCGTAACGAGACCAACAAAAAGAGCACGGCAACGATTGTGAATGTAGCCTCGACAAAACTCTTTGAGAATACCGCCTCGTCAAACCTCGCCGAGACGATGAAGTTTCAGCCTGGCTTGCGCGTGGAGAACACCTGCGGAAACTGCGGTGCCGTGCAACTGTGTATAAATGGCCTGGATGGTCAGTACTCGCAGATATTGCTCGATTCGAGCCCTATATTCTCATCTTTGGCAGGTGTGTATGGTATGGAGCAGCTGCCTGTGGCGATGATAGAGCGTGTGGAGGTTATCCGTGGTGGCGGCTCGGCTCTGTTTGGCTCAAATGCCATAGGTGGTGTGGTGAACATCATCACCAAGGAGCCGCTGCGTAACTCGCTCAACCTCTCGCATACATCAAACATAATGGATAGTGGCGATGCGGAGTTCAACACCTCACTCGGAGGCTCTTTCGTCTCGGACGACCACCGTGCAGGAGTATATATCTTCGGAATGATTAAGGACCGCGACGCCTATGACCGCAACCACGATGGCTTCACCGACCTTACGCGTATGGAGGCGCAGACCGTTGGCTTCCGTGGTTACTATAAGACCTCGGCAAACTCAAAACTTACAGCCGAGTATCACCACATAGGCGAGTTTCGCCGTGGTGGCGACAACATAGACCTGCCACCTCATATGGCCGAGATTGCCGAGCAGACCGACCATAAGATTGACGGCGGCAGCCTGCGCTGGAACTACTTCTCGCCCAACTCGCGCCACCTGTTTGATATCTACTCGTCGCTGCAAGCCATAAACCGCGACAGCTACTACGGCACGGGTAAGGACCTCAATGCCTACGGACTCACCAAGGATCTTACGCTTGTGGCGGGAACTCAGTATAGTTACATCTTCAACAAGTGTTTGTTTATGCCGGCGCAACTCACCGTGGGCTTAGAGTATTCGTACAACGACCTGAGTGACCACTCTATCGGCTTTGACCGTGAACTGAATCAGACGGTACGCACGGCGGGAGTGTATGTGCAGAATGAGTGGCGCAGCGACAAGTTAAACTTTGTCATCGGAGGTCGCCTCGACAAGCATAGTATGATGAATGATTTAATCTTCTCGCCACGCGCCAACCTCAGATACAGCCCTCACGAAAATGTAGGCTTGCGCCTGAGTTATTCGAGTGGCTACCGCGCTCCGCAGGCCTTTGATGAGGATTTGCACATCGACGCAGTAAACAATCAGTCGTCAATCATTCAGCTCGACCCCAACTTAAAGCCCGAGTACTCGCACAGCCTGAGTGCCTCGGCCGACCTGTACCATAACTTTGGTAAGTTGCAGGCCAACCTGCTCGTTGAGGGTTTCTATACCATTCTTGACGATGTATTTGCCCTTGCCAAGCAGGATGAGGTAAACGAGGCGGGCTACATAGTGCAGACACGTTATAATGCCGCAGGTGCCAAGGTGGCGGGTCTTACTACGGAGCTTAAATTTGGTATTCCCAACATTTTCGAGGTGCAGATGGGCTACACCTTTCAGCGCAGCCGTTATGACGAGCCCGAGGAGTGGTCGGATGCTGTGGAGCCTCAGCGTCGTATGTTCCGCACCCCCGACCACTATGCCTACTTTACAGCCACGGCAGATATCACTCGCCGTATGAAGGCCTCGGTGTTTGGCAACTACACGGGTCAGATGCTTGTGCAGCACAATGCCGGCGAGGGTGAGGGCTGTATTCCCGTGGATAGGAGCGAACTTACGCCATCGTTCTGGGATTTGGGAGCGCGTCTGGCATATACATTCCGCCTGACAAATACAATTTCAATGGAGTTGCAGGGTGGTGTGAAGAATATCTTTGATGCCTTCCAGAATGATATGGACTCGGGCCCTTTCCGCGACTCGGTATATGTCTATGGTCCTATGATGCCACGAACTTACTTCCTTGGAGTGAAGTTCACGTTGTAGCAGATTGTATAATAATTTACAGAGTAATGGGGCACTGACGCAAAGCGAGGTTGCCCCATTTTTATTACACTATCTCGAATATTTCGTTACGGCTCCACTCCGCCCAATAGCGAATGGCTATGCGACGTACCTCATCCCAATATTCCCTATTGTCGCCGTAGCGTGCCTTGGCAAGGTCTAATTCGTGGTTGATAATCTCTTGGGGCTCCTCCCTTAGTCGCAGATGAAGTGCGTGCTGAGGTGTGGAGAACAAAGCCTCTGCTTGGGGCGAGGGTGTAGAGTCGGTAACCTCTATAAGTCCGTGACCGAGTGTGGAGCCTGTGCTCACCTGCAAGCCATCATTCAGGCAGCTCACAGGTGGGGTGGTGCCGGCATACGAGGTGATGTGCATCGTACCAATCTCTGCCTCCATCTGTTCGCGTGCATACAGACCCATCTTAACCCCCAAAATGGCATATATCCCAACGTGGGAGTGCATTTGGCACGTCAGCACAGCCTTGTGCCACTCCTCAATGCCATAACGGTCAATGGTCTGAAATGCAATGGCGGCAATGTCGGCCGAGTAGAGTGCAGGG
This sequence comes from Alistipes sp., assembly GCA_045603645.1. Lineage (GTDB taxonomy): Bacteria > Bacteroidota > Bacteroidia > Bacteroidales > Rikenellaceae > Alistipes. Next base: position 14,012 of record JAZUMN010000013.1, read on the forward strand.
TCGATGGGGTTGTGCTTGAAGATGTGGTTGTGATGCATAGTGGTATTAGAATTTGAATTTTACACCTGCCTTGAATGTTGCGCCGGGCATAGGGTAGCCCGCATTTATCTGGTAGCGTTGCGCGAGCAGGTTGTCGGCACGCAGGAATACTGACATTATGTTTAGCAGCCTGAAATCTATGCCCGCATCCCACAACACGATATTGTGCTCGGTGAGCAGTGGCGAAGACTGTATAATCAGGCCGCCGATATACTGCACGCTGCTGTTTACGGCAAAGCGACCTTTCGAGAAACCTATGCTGAGGTACGCCTTATGCTTTGGAGCTGCCACAACGGGGTACTTCATATCAAGGAAGGAGTAATTAGCCTCCACCTGCCAATGTCGGAAGGGCAGCCACGATACCTGACACTCCACACCCCAGTTCTCGACAGCTCCCGTGTTTATATTCAGCGGTCTGCCATCGACGGGCTGCGTGCGAATCATATTCTTGCCATCAATATAGTATAGGTTTACGCCATAGCGCACCCGCCCCTCGCATAGAGTTTGTGCCAGCGATAGCTCGTAGCTCGCAATGCTCTCAGGTTTAAGGTCGGGATTCTGCGGTGGAAACATATACATCTCGCGTATGGTTGGGAAGCGGAAGCCCTTGCTTGCCATAGCCTTTAACACCACTCCGTGGTTGAACATATATGTAATGCTTGCTTGCGGTATCCACTCCGAGCCTGTCCGAGAATGGTGATCAAGACGTATGCCTGCATCGAGTATCAGCCGCCGTGCAATGCTTTGGCGTGCCGTGATGTAGCCCGCCACCTCATCAGCGGCGCGGTTGGCTGTAAGAGAATAGCTCCCGTTACCTAAATACCTGTTCCACGCCTTGCCTCCAAAGTGCTGATAGTCAAAGCCCAAAGTGATGGATGTAGAGCGAAGTAACGTGATGCGTTGATAAATGGCCACACCCATCATCTCATCGCGGGAGTTGAAACGATAGTCAAGGGGTTGCTCATCGGGAGCATAGCCGTCATTTATGCGGTGACGTCCGCCATTGTAGAAGATGTTTATCGCTCCCGAAGAGGAGTCATATTGATTCTTTACAGACAAGGTCGAACCATAACGCGTAATGCGTGAGTCGTTGTCTATAATCGGGTCATAGATAGAACCCGGGTTTGAGGCATTAAAATGCGTCACCTGCCCCGACAGCGATATATCCCAATGAGAGCTTAGGGAGTATGCAAGGCTCAGATTTCCACCCGCCTGCTCAAACCTCAGATTGGCGCGATGTCCGTCGGTGTAGTTATATATTGCTCCTGCCGAGGAGGAGAAACGACCCTTCCGCACTCGGTTTGTGAGGCTTGATTGCAGGGTGTTGAATGAGCCATAGCTAAGTTCTATATCATCCTCAACGCCATCTTGCTGCATCTTACGCGTGACGATGTTTATCACACCTCCCATAGCATTTGACCCATACAGCACAGAGCTTGGGCCGCGCAGTACCTCTACACTCTCGGCCATTGCCGAGTGGCATATGTCGGCTATGGGATGACCCATAAGACCCATATACTGTGGTACGCCGTCAATGGTGATGAGCAGAGCCGTGGTGGGGCTGCCACCTATGCCACGCATTGACATCCCTCCCGCAGCACCCGTCGATACGCCATATCCCATATTGCTGCGTGAGGTGATAAACAGGCTCGGTACCTGCCGGGCAATGGTGTGTAGGAGTGACGAGTTGTGCTGCTGCTCAATCTTGGAGTGTGGTATAACGCTTATACTTAGCGGCGCGTGCCTTACGTCGCTATGGTGACGACTGCCCGTAACCACCACCTCGCGAATAAGCTTTTGCACCTGCAAAGAGTCTTTTTGCGCACGGCACAGCAACGGCATAATGACGGCACACAGTATGACCAATGTTATCTTCATCTTTCTCTGCATTATCTTCTCGCTCTTGGTTAATCAATAATCATACCATACCCCTCTTGCCACGCAACCTCAAAAGAAAGAGGTTGTCCTTCAATAACTTGTTGGACAACCCCTTGGTGTTGTGCTTGCTACAAGTTTTGCAGCGTATATTCAATCATCTTGATGCGTATGTTGCGCGAATAGCTTGGCATCATAGAGTGATTTTGGTCGGGATATATCATCATATCGTACTGCTTGCCGGCACGGTTTAGTGCGTGACACATCTCCATAGTGTTTTGAACGTGTACGTTGTCATCTGCCGTACCGTGCATAATAAGGAGCTTGGTGCGGTCACTTAGCAGGTGAGCAAAGTTTATAGGCGAGTTATCGTCATATCCCTTGGGGTTGTCCTGTGGCAGGTCGTTGTATATCTCAGTATAAATAGTGTCGTAATAACGCCACGAGGTCACGGGGGCAACAGCTATCGCCATCTTAAACAGTCCTTCGCCTTTCAGGGCGCAGCCCAAAGCCATAAAGCCTCCATACGACCAGCCGTAGATGCCTATGCGCTCGCCGTCAATCCACTTTTGCTGCGCAAGGTGGCGGGCAAATGATATCTGGTCCTCAACCTCCAATGCGCCAAGCTGTCCGTAGGTCTGCTTCTTGAACTTTTCACCCATAAAGCCCGTGCCGCGGCCATCAACACACGCCACGATGTATCCGTTGCCGACCAAGACATTCTCCCAACCCATACCAAAACTATCACTCACCGATTGCGAGCCGGGGCCTGAGTATTGCGTAAGCAGTACGGGATACTTCTTCTCGGGGTCGAAGTCCAGAGGCTTTATGATGTAGGCGTTGAGTCTGTCGCCACGCTCTGTGGTGAAGGTGAAGAACTCCTTGCGAGGCAACGATTTTAGTTTTTCGTTGAGCTCCTCGTTCCTGACAAGTGTGCGGATGAGCTCTCCCTTGCCGTTGCGTAGCTCCACCAAGCGAGCCGTTGAGGCCGACGAGAAGGTTGAGATGTAATACTTCATACCCTTGCTTGGTGAAATGGAGTAGGTGCCGTCAAGTGCCGTAAGACGCTGTTTCCTCTTGCCCTTATAGTCTATGCTGTAAAGGTTGCGACGCAGAGGCGAGGTCTCGGTAGAGGTGTAGTAGATATTCTTTTCGGTGGTCTCCACGATGCCCGTAACCTGCCACTCTCCCGATGTGATTTGACGCACAAGACCCTTCTCGGTAGAGTAGAGGTAGATATGGTTCCACCCCGACAGGGTCTCGTTCTGCACGAGGAAATGCTCCTCGTCTATGAAGCGGATGATATCCTGCGAGGGACGCTCTACATAGGTGGGAGACTGCTCGTCGTAGATAACCTTCTGCGTGCCATCCTTGCGGCAGAGCACCACTTCGAGGTGGTTCTGCTTACGGTTTATGCGGAAGAAGTAGAGTTCGTCCGCGGGTGTCCAGCCTATAAACGGAACATATTGGTCTTGCTGGCTGCCAACTGAAATTTTACTCTTCTGCTTCGATGCGATGTCGTAGAGCCACAGCTCCACCTTTGAGTTTTGGTCACCCGCCTTGGGGTACTTGAAGGTGTAGGGCTTGTTGTATAGCTTGCCGTCGAAGCGCATCATCTCAAACATAGGCACCTCGCTCTCGTCAAAACGCAGGTAGGCAATCTTCTTCGAATCGGGCGAGAAGGCATAAGCCTTTGTGAAACTGTACTCCTCCTCATAGACCCAGTCGGCTGTGCCGTTGATTATCTTGTTCCACTCGCCATCGGTTGTTATGGCTGTCGCCTCCGTGCCTAACTCGCCAACGTAGAGATTGTTCTCGCGGGCGTATGCCACCAGTTTGGAGTCGGGCGAGAGCGTAAGGTCACGCACATCTCGAAGCTCGGCAACAGCGCTCTTGTCGCTCAGGCGTACGATGGTGTAGTCGGCATATGACGAGTGACGATATACGGGGCGGTAGTTGTTACCCAGAATAAGCATATCCTCGTCGGGCGAGAAGTCGTAAGACGAGAATTTGCCACTGTAAAGGGTGTCGCACTGCTGTTCGTCGGCATAGCTGTAACGTATCACAGCCCCCGCCTTGCTTACGGTGTAGTGCTCGCCATCGTTCATCGATTGCAGACCGTGCACACCGCGGTTAAGACGCGTAATCTGAGACAGCTCATTAAAACTCCTCTGAGCCGATAGTGGCGAGGCGATTAGCAGCATTATGGCTGCCGGAAGTGAGTGAATGAAAAACCTGCTCATTGCTAAATATCGTCAAGGTTATACTCATATCCCAGGCGCTTACCCGTTGTAAACTTCGAGTTATCCATCTTGGTATTGAACTGGTCCACCGTAACACGTTTGTTAATCTCGTAAGGAGGCATCAATGGGTCGAAGTTAATGGCGTAGTTGATGGCCGTCTCCATAATCTCGATAAGTGCCTCGCGCGTGATTTTCTGCGTACCGAAGTCCGCAGGGCGCAGAATGGTCTGATGCTTGCCCTCGGCAAAGTAGCACTTCTCGCGGTTGATGAATATGCGACCAATGAGGTAACCCTCGTCGGCACTACGGTTGAACTTAAACGAGTCGGAGAGGAAATTGTAGATGTCAATAACACCGCAGTAAGAGTTGTCGGTCTCCTGCTTTACATACTCGTTCTGCCAAACAACGTGCTTGGTGTCGAACTCGAAGATGTCGGTGTGCATACGGAAGATAAGAAGGTCGCTTGCAATCTGCAACTGTGCCTCGAACTTGCCGCGGTCACGGTACTCTATTCTTACTCGTTTGTCCAGCTTGCCATCCAGGTCATCGTCCAGCTCCGAGGCAATCTCGAACAAGACATCCTTCAACTCATTGAACGTGGTGAAGGTGTTGTCGAAGATGTGCTGTTTCAGGGTTGATTTGTTGATTATCGTTGCGAGAATCTTCTCGCGCAAAGGGCTTTTATCCATAACATTAAGGTTTATTTCAGTTTCAACTGCTCGCCTTCGTTGAGCGTGGCGTCTATTTTAAGTTTGTTTAACTTGGCAAGGCTACGCTGGCGTATGCCGTAGAGCTGTGCTACCGATGTAAGTGTCTCGCCCTTGCTTACCGTGTGCAGGCTCTGCTCGCCGTGCCACTTCGACTGCTTGCGCTCGATGTATATCATCTCGCCAAAGATGGGGTCGGCGGTGCTGTGCAGCGGTATCTCGTTATACTTTCTGAGCAGACGCTCCGGGATGGCAAATGCGCGCGCGATGTCGGTAAACTTATCATCCTTGCGGGCTATGAGCATACTTACACGGTTGTTGGTATATACGCTGTAACCCTTGTATATGCGCTCCGTAACGCGATACCTGTTGGGGTCGATGCGCCCCTGATGTGTAGAGGGTGTCTGCACACTGCTCTGTGATGCGAAGTTATGATTGATGTGGCTCTCAGCACTGTTGCGTGCAGCATAGAGCGTTGCACCATCCTCCTGGTCGAGCAGGTATAGTTTGTTCTCCTCGATAAGTTTCACCAGACGCTGTGCATAGTCCTTGGCGGTGGCGTAGCCGGCAGCCTTTAAGCCTCGTGCCCAACTCTTGTAGTCGCGTGCCGAGTAGGCAAAGAGTGAGTCGTAGCGAGGTGACTTGTCCAGGAACTCGGCGTGGTCGAGGTATGACTCCTCCACAGAGTCGTACTTGCGGAAACACTCATTCGGAGCATCGTCGTTGTGATATACCTTCTCGCCCTTCCAATCCTTCTTGCACTTTATGCCGAAGTGGTTGTTTGAGCGACGAGCTAAGTTGCTGTTGCCACTATCGGACTCCAATATTCCCTGCGCCATAGTAATACTTGCAGGTATGCCGTAGCGTTCCATATGCTCTATGGCTATGTGCTTATACCTGTCGATATACTCCTCCTTGGTCTGTCGGGTCTGTGCCGAAGCCTGCGTAAAGACAGCCAGCAGTGAGAAAATGGCTGCGAATATTGAGTATTTGGAAATTTTCATTATCTTTGTATTTAGCCAAAGGCAAAGATAAATTATTTTACGTTAATAACCAATAAATTTCCGTGCGAAGAGAGGCGTCAGTTTGTTTCTGGCGATAAAATTCTTGGAGCAGCGGCAAGGAGGTATGTTATGAAGTCATTGTATATTGTAACTCCCGTTAAGGACTCTATCGAATCAACCATCCAGACCATAAAGGCGGTGCTTGCCTCCGATATCAGGGTGCCATACACCTACACGGTCTATAACGATAACTCAACGGTGGAGAATACAGCCCTTCTGGAGCAGTATTCCAGGGAGTTGGGTTTTAATCTTATAAACATCGCCGACCTTACCGACCATCCCTCGCCAAACTACTTGTTGGTGCTTCAACGTAGCCGCAAGATAGCCATTGAGCAGGATGCGGGTTTTGTTTTGGTTGAGAGCGATGTCGTGGTTGATAAGGGTACGTTGCAGGGACTCTTCGATGGGGCTCAGGAGCGTGAAGATTGCGCCATAGCAGCCTCTGTAACCGTTGATGACAGTGGCCAGATAAACTACCCATACGAGTATGCCCGTGGTCACGAGGGCGAGTGCTATGCCGTTAAGAAGCATTGCAGTTTCTGCTGTTCACTCCTTACACCCAAGTTCCTCACCAGGATGAACTTCGACGAGCTGGACCCCACCAAGCATTGGTATGATGTGCAGATATCGCACGAGGCGCTTGCGTTAGGTTTTCAGAATTACCTGTTTGCCAACCTCCCCGTGATACATCGTCCACACCAGAGTCGCCCCTGGAAACAACTAAAATACACCAATCCGCTGAAATACTATTGGATTAAGTTTACAAAGGGCTTCGACAAGATATAGTTTGACCCTTGGCTGAGTGAATAGGTAATACTAACATAACATTTCTGCATTGGCGGTAAGATTTGTTTTAACAAGATATGAAGGCAGATAAGGTAAAGGTCATAGTGCCCGTATATAAGGAGCGGTTGCAGGGCAGGGAGTTGCTGTCGCTGAGAAACAATGCGCAGCAGTTGTCGCGCTATCCGATTGCTATTGTAGCCCCCGAGGGCCTCAATGTTGATGCTGTGGCTGCCGAGATGCCTTCGTGTGAGGTTGTGCGTGTATCCAGAGAGTGGCTCGGCAGCAATGGCGTAGCAGGGTATAACCGTATGATGTTGTCGCGTGAGTTCTATGAGCTGTTCGGCGACTGCGAGTATATACTCATCTGCCAGAGTGATGCCTGGATATTTCGCGATGAGCTTGAAGAGTGGTGTGATAAGGGTTATGACTATGTTGGCGCACCTTGGCCTAAGCGAGCTGTTTATAATCTCCCCATCATAAAGCAGTATATGTGGCTGCGCCGTAAGTTGCTTGGTGGCGGCGAGCGTATCTTGCGCCAGGATTACTTCGGGCGTGTAGGTAATGGAGGCCTGTCGTTGCGCCGCGTGAGTAGTTTTATGGCGGCGTGCGAAAAGTATGCTGCCAGAGCTGAGGAGTTTAAGCATAGCAAGGGCATCACATTCAACGAGGATTGGTTTTGGGCGCTGGTACCCAAGGAGTTTCGTTATCCGTCATTCGACGAGGCTCTCGGCTTTTCGTTTGACTCACATCCTCAGCTGTGTTATAAGCTATCCAGAGGGAAGCTGCCCTTTGGCTGTCACGGATGGTATAAGCGCCGCAATGTGGATTTCTGGTCGCCTCTGATTGAGCGATAGCTTTACATATTATAAAAGATAAGAATCTGTCTAACAAGGCTCTTTTGGCATCTGCCTTGTCTGAAAAATGCTCATTTACGCTGAGTAATTAACCCACACAAGGGTGGCTTTTCCTCCTCGCGGCTCGGCAAAGTAAGCTTGTTTACTCTGCTCTCGCTCCGCAGCGTCGGTTGCGCTTTTTCATCCTGCGAGCAGCTTCAAAACA
>JAZUMN010000014.1:0-21445 GCA_045603645.1 Alistipes sp.
GCGCGTTATGCCCTTACTTGCCACGCTTCGTGAGCAGAAGCAGATGCAATTAAGGGGAGGTATATATCATCGCACACAGATTGATATGACCTACAACTCAAATCATATTGAGGGCAGTCGCCTCACGCACGACCAGACACGATATATCTTCGAGACAAATACAATAGGCATAACCGACGAGAGCGTGAATGTGGATGATATTATCGAGACATCCAACCACTTCCGTTGCATTGACTATATTATCGAGAACACGGAGCAACGCCTATCTGAAGATTTTATTAAGCATCTGCATCTATTGATAAAGTCGGGAACATCGGATAGTCGTAAGGAGTGGTTTCGGGTTGGCGAGTACAAGCAATATCCAAATGAGGTGGGAGGCATTGATACCACTCTGCCCGAAGATGTTGCGCGAGAGATGAAAGCACTCCTGAAAGAGTATAATGCAATTAAAGATAAGTCGTTGGAGGATATTGTGGATCTGCATCAGCGATTCGAGGTGATTCATCCATTCCAAGATGGTAATGGGCGTGTCGGAAGACTCGTAATGTTTAAGGAGTGTATGGCTAATGGCATTGTGCCGTTTATCATCACCGAGGAGTTGAAGATGTTTTATTATCGAGGACTGCGTGAGTGGGATCGCGTGAGAGGATTTTTGCTCGACACCTGCCTAACGGCACAAGATAACTATAAGATGCTACTTGATTATTTCCGTGTACCGTATAAGTAATGATAACATTTGCCAAGATTCTGTAAAATAGTAAAGCCCAACAGATATTCTCTGCTGGGCTTTTGCTTGTTGTACTGTATATTACATTGCGTATGCTTTTTGAAGTTTAGGTCGATTCTGCTTCTCTCGTAAGTATTGGTCGTAGAGAGTTTGCAACTTGAGTGGCTTGAGAAAATACTCGATAGAAACCTCTGGTGGTAGTTGCTGTGGACAGCGTTGTTCGAGATTGTGGCGCAGGTCGATATATGGATTCTCGCGGTAGTCGGTTAATGGCCGATACCTTGCCCCTATAAGTTCCAATGCTACTCTGCTCTGACTTTTGTAATCTCGAAGCCGAGAACCGTGCTCCTCACAGAAGATTCGTAACGTCTCGAATACCTCTTTATCCATACTCCGTAATGCGTCGTTTATGAAGTAATCGCCAGTAAGCCTATAACCTCATTCATCTTGTGTTATAAGGCCGTGCCGTAGGCACTCCTCCAATAAAGCAGAAACCGTATTACGAGCCATACCTATGCCCTCGGCTATCTCGCGTTTATTTCAACCTATAGTGTTCGTGCCGTTAATGCATACACACTTCAGCAACAGCAGAAAGCCTGCTATTTTCGGATCATATCCCTGCTGAAAAAACTCTCTGTCGAGCATAAAGAAGTTTCGCATCCTAAAGTCTGTGTAATAGGTGTTATGGCGAGTGGTCTCGTCACTAAAATGGGTGGTGATTTTAAGCAACTCCGACTCCTCTAAGCGGCGAATACTTCTGCGGATGGTTCTCTCTTTTATGTTGGTCAGTTTTACCAACCTTTCTATTCTTACGTGGCTCTCGCCATCTCTATAATTCGAACAACTGCGAATCACTGCTCATACATACGCATCAAGAGGTTTGCTGTTACTCTTTATCTGTATGAGACTTTTGGGTAGTGTAATGTAACTCATCGTTTGCAATGGTGTTAGTGGTGAACATAATCTCTCGGTTGTGGAGCATACGCCTGAAACGTGATACTCCGTAGTGTTGTTTGGCCTGCTTCCGCGTTTCAAAGCAGAGTCCAGTGGACGGGTTGTAGTACATCGTACGAAACTATTATATAGGTAATAGTAAATAAGGTAGGTATTCTATATATAGGACAGTTTTGAGCATAATCAACTATCCTCTGCGGACAGTTTTGAGCATCCTACCTACGCTTATCAATCTTCGACTTAATCTCTGGAATCAGCCCTCAAGAACAAGGGGCTATCTGCGGTTTGATGGTGCAAAGATACGAATGGGAATCGAATAATCAAAATTATATTATCCTTATTTTTAATAAGTTAGGCATTCGGCGTAAAAAGTTGTAAAATGTTTTATCAAGGAACCAAAACAATGTTTCGTGTACTGAACAATATAATAATACCTGCTTTTTACATCTTGTTAAGGAAATAAAATTGCTTTTTGCTTACTAATAAGACAAAACAACAGTTTTTTCATTAAATTTGGGAAAAATAGATGTATTATGAGCAACAATACAGTATCAGCAGAGCCTCAAATTGAGGTTTACAATGAATTAGATGCCGAAGTATCAGAGTTACTTGAGTATGTGAGATTATGGGCTAAAACACGTATAGAGTTATACCCAGAGAAGGTAGTTGAGATTTTCTATCAACGATATTGTGAGGGCAAGATACGGAACCGATTTACAGATGCAGAATATCTTGCAAATAAGGATATTGTAAATACAGTTATGTCGTTGGGAATGGATGTAACCAAGTTTTGGTGCTTAATGCTATTTATGTACGATTACATAAGGTGTTTGATGAAACGGGGTGAAGTTATTGATGATATAATTGAGATACAAGGACTTATAAATAATATTGAGCAATATGATATTGACGACTTCGACTTTATCTTATATGAAGGTGATAAAAGGATTAAGGTCTCAGATTTCGGCAAACAATCCATATTAAGGATGTTACAATATGGATATGAAAATTTGTATAAGAACAAGGGGGCTGTTGTATATGAGGAGGATTTAAAAGGATATGCTAATTTAGATCGAAGTTATATGATATGTCAAGCAGTTGAGGAATTTAAGCATATGTTTGATTTGTTGATTGATAAAAGTAACATAGAAACACCTTGTACAGGAAGTACAGTATCACTTAATCGAATGTTGTTTATCTCTCGAATTGTATGTTTCTACGGATGGCCGAAAAACAAAAGCAAAGATAGTTTCTGGAGTAGCGATAATTCAATCAAAGGTATATATAACACATACAGAACAAAGGTTATGCCAGACCTTATTGCTCCTGAGTACAGCATAGGTATTAAACCTTAAAAAGTCGCTACCTTACCAAGTGGTTGATTTTCTTTGCAATCCAATATATTACCCCGACCTTTGCTCCCAGAAAAGGAAAGTCCTTTTCATTAATTAAGATCCCCTGCGAAGGCAGGGTAATTATATAATTATGGAGAAAAATAATATTTCTCAGATCGAGGCCCAGCCCGCAAAGAAGACTAAGGGAGCAACGACTTCAAAAACACCTGCAATTTGGATGACACTTAATCGTGCTCGTCGCAAGTTCTACCAGCAGCTGAAGGCGACGCAGAACAACGCAACCAAGATTGCATGTATTGATGAGGTTGCACAAGAAGTGTACAAGTCAGGCCACAAAATGGTGTGGTATGATTTGCTTAAAGAGTCGAAGAGATTGACAAATCTCATAGACTTTAATGAGTATTGTCACAGCTTACAGCGTAACCCCGCATTTGTTGCACAGCACGTTGCTTTTGAGGGTAGTGGTGTTGTAAACAAGGTGATGCGCTATGGCGTAGAGAGTGTATTGGGCGACAGGATTTTAGCTTATGATGAGCCATTGTTTAATCCAGTAAAGGTTAGAGCATTGTTGGCTGAGAACAGGACTGAGGCAGAAACTGAAACTGCAGCATAAGCTAATAGGCTATCAGAGTCATAGTATTAAGATTAAGGGCTATCCCACGAAGGGCAGCCCTTTCTCATTTTGCAAATTATGTTACGATTATATTGTTCCTACTCTTCTTGCTCGTAGTAATATGAATAATCAATCCCCTTCATAAATGTCTCACGGTCGTTGATTTTATCGGTCAAGGCTGACTCCAATAGACATTTGATGTCTGATGCGTCAGCAACACTTTTTTGCATAGCACTCAGGTAATCGTTCTTATCGATTTTGCTCCAGTCAACACATTTCTGCAACTGTTTTTTGAAAATCAAATCGAGCCAAATGCGAGTTGTACGCCCATTGCCTTCACGGAATGGATGAGCGATATTCATTTCAACATATTTATCGATAATCTCCTCAAAAGTCGTTTCGGGCATTTGCTCGATTGTTGCGAGTGTCTGCGGAAGAAATTGTGCCATTGCAAACCGAAAACCACCTTTAGCAATATTCACTGTGCGAATCTGACCTGCAAAGTCATACAAGCCTCCAAATAGGTAGGCGTGAATTTGCTGCAAACCTTTGACCGTGCCGACCTCAATATTGTCAATAAAACTGCTTTCAAAGAGGGCGTAAGCCTTCGACTTGCTCTTGCCGTCAATCGTCTCGTCGCTATTGGTAAACCACTCGACAAAACGCATCGCTCGAGCATTGGGGAAACTCCTTGCGAGGAGCAGTACGCCATCGTAGTCGAGAACATCAGCGAGTCGTCGTTTACTGTCTGGCGCAAGCAATTTCAACTGGTTAGTTCTGCTAACCACTTCACTATTCTCTCCTTTGAGTTTTGTTTTGAGATACTTCCAGTAGTTACGGTTCTTCTGATAGTCATCTTGGTCATTAAGCACCCCGATGATATCAAGCACAGAGAACCTCCATTTGGAATTATCCTCATCCCAAACAGCTCGCACCTCACGGTCATTATAAAATCGAATGGATATTTTGGTCATAAAAATAAAAATATAATTACAATCCGCCCCAAATCATTGGGTTAGTAAGGATGTTAGCAACAATATTTGAGGCGACATCTGTACCAAACTCTTTAAGTTTAGTAAGAACACCTGAGCGTGCCTTTTGTAAATCGTTGTCAGCTTCGGCTACAACGGATTTTAACTCTTTTATTTGGCGGCCAGTCAAATCATCTTTTATCGCCTCAATAAACAACTCTACAGCCATCGATTGTTCTTGGCTTTGTGATTGGCTATTAGAGTTGTTAATTGTCGTTACAACATTTATAGCATCTTTTCCTTTGCCTTTCTTCTCAGTTCCTTGTGTCGTGCGATTATCTGGGATTACTGTTGGCAATACAGCAAAAGCCTCCAATATGGCAAGCAACTTTCGTTGCTGGTCTGGATAAATATTCTCTTTACTTACATCACAAAATTCAACAACATATTTATCATTTGGGTATTGTATTTCAATATATCTTATCGTTTTAGCAAGCCATCTGTGGTATACTTCCATATCAGGATATTCATAATATGGCAACATATCTCCGACATCACGTAGATATGGCAATCTCTCTTTATGCTCTTGAATTAATGCTTCTAATGTTATGCTCATAATGTCAAATCTTATTGTCGATTAAATGCTATTGCTGAATATGCATTAACATCTTGATTCTTGGCCAACAATTCCGTTCTAAGATTGTTAAATATTGTATACTTTTCAATCAACGGTTTAAATTTTTCTCGTCCATTTGTTGTTAAACAGTTATAGAAAAGCATAACCAATTCATAATCGGACAGTTGACTTCTAATGATACAAGCATAGTCATACCGTTCCTCTTCTGTAATCAAATCACTCGTATCTACATATTTGTATATGCGATACAAATGCCTAAAGCAATGGTCAAACCGTGTTGTAGCTTTTATGTTGGAATAAGCTAGATGGCCAAAGCTTCTCAATATGTTACATACACCATCAGCATAACGTCTCCCACTATAATCTATAATAGCTCGTTTATACATTCCCTCAAATACCTCTCTCCCGTGAAGCAGACCTTTGGGAGAGTTGTAATAAAATTGTTCTGCAGGTACATTCGGCGGACAAATGTTAGGATTTACGTAATACTCAAATGACAAATTTGCTACAATCTCTTGTTGTAACGACAACATATTGAAGAATGTGTTCTCGAAGCGCTGGCGTTTCATCGTTTTGTTTTGCTCCTCGAACTCCTCGCGTTGCCCTTTTAGCTCCTCTCGGGTTTGTGCCAATTCTTCTCGTTGTAATTTGAGTTCCTCTTTTTGATAGAGTAAAGTTACAATCAATCCAGCAAATGCCAATCCTGAGAAAAGAGCGTTTACAGCACCGAACTTATCGCCAAAAGAGCCTCTATCATTACTTTCAGATATACACAGGTCAATAAGAACCCACGATAATAGCCATATGAATAAAACTGCCAATCCTGCATATAACAATGTCTTCCAAAGATCATTCTTTGATTCTACCGAATCCTTATTATTTGATTTGTCCTTACACATATTTATTTAAATTATGGTAAAATCTGAAATACTGGCTCATTTACTGTAAAAAATAACCGATCTCTTATATCAACATCTCCAACTTCCATTTTAACTTCCATTCTTTCCAGAAGATACTCTTGTTGTTTTCTTTCTAATTGTCTAATTTTTTGACGCTGAGTAGGGTTAATTGCTCCGGGATTATAAAGATGCTGTATAATTGCTAAATTTCTTCTACGCTTGAGATTTTGTCCAATCAATTTCCACCATCGTGCATCTGTTTCACCAAGTGATACCCCAAATAGAATAATTACGTCTGCATTAGCAATAAGTCTTTCACAGTCCATATGCCTTGTCTCCTTCATCGATTCATTAGATTCGATTTTTATCATTATATCCTTTATATCCTCATTATTTCTGAATGCCTCATTTCTCATTTGGGCGGGATGATCAACGCCTATAATGATAGATTCTCCTAATTGGCCGTGAACGTGAATAATATTTCGCAAATTAGTGCTGATCGAAAAAGCTTTAGACGTGACACCGGCATTAAGACCTAATATTTTTTCAAGAGTATTAGTATAATTCAATGTGATTACATTAATATCTTTAGAGGATGTACTTACAGCCCCTAAAAATCCATCAAACCTAGTTTTATCCAATGCTCCCAGATACTTGTTAACAGTCGTAAAATCGGATTGAAATTTATTTTTCAGTTTATCTGGTGGGGTAAACTTGTTATTCTCGTTTTTGAGATAGTTTTGCAGATGTTCATTTAATTCAAAATAGAAATCATCAAACTCCTCAGCATTATTCGTTGCAGAAGTAAACTCACCCAACCCATTTTCCATATCAGACCACAATGCAGTATCCTCGGTGATCGCAGATTTCATTTTATTTAGTAGAGCACTTCCGTCCTTAACATTTTCTGTGAGATACTTGTAAAATTCAGGATAGCTAGTAGCCATTCCTTGAGCCTTATCAAAGCCGTTGCCTAATATGTATAATACATTCATTGAGTGTAGTTGTTTTATTGATTACTCAAAATTTGGGTTTTGAGGTTCGCTGCCACAATGCGCCAATATTTTTGGTTATCTTGTTTGTAACAATTCGTCATAAAGATATAAAAAAAATTACTATAATCATAGGCGAAAATGAAATAGGCGGATTTCTCCGCCTTGTATAGACACTATAATATCACAACAGATGTTTCATCGCCTCGTCGATTTGCGAGTTCTCAAATGAGTCCAAGTAGATTTGAGTAGTTGAGAGGTCGGAGTGTCCTAACGATTCGGAGATTATGGCGATATTTACTCCCGATCGCTTCAAAACCGTAGCGTAGGTGTGACGTGCAACGTAGGTGGTAAGGGGTATTTGTAACCCAATCATTTTCCCCAATATCTTCAGTTCCCGATTAACCTTTCGTAGCACTTTATGCGTACGGTTAAAAATCTGCTGGGGAGTGACGTGTATTCGCTTGTCGAGGATAGGGAAAATGTAGTCGTCATACGAATGTCCTACACGCGAATAATGCTCTATTATCTCCATTGCCTTTGGCATAAGTCGAAACGACAGCAACTTTTGTGTCTTGTTACGGGAGTATGAGAGCCGATCATTTACAATGTCGCAGTAACGCAGGGTCGCAATATCCGTAAAGTTCATACCTGCCGTATAGTAGGAAAAGAGAAAAATATCTCGAGCAAAAACTCTATAAGACAGCCTGCTACTTCTCTCCAATTCCAACTCAGCCAATCGCTGCACATCCTCTTTCGTGATGGCTCTTTTTCGAGTTTTAGCCCATAGGCTACCGACGTGATAGAGGCTAAAAGGATTCTGTTTTGCGTTTATCTTTCCCTCCCTGATGGCTTTGTTATAGATAGCCTTGAATATGGCGAAACGGGTGGCTATGCTGTTGTCGCTATTACCTCGTTGACGGAGGAATAACTCCAGACCTTTCAGATAATCTGTATCGATAGCCTCTAATGCGATAGTGGTCGGTTTGTAGCAACTTATAAGGTGTAGGGCATATTTGTGCTTTGTAGCAGAGTTTATCTTGCCAAGAGCCTCCAATCGGTGAATCTGCTCAAGGAATCCATCTTCGACAGTTATACGACCATCGTTTGCCTTACGCTCAAGTAGTGTTTCGAATGTTACAGGAATATCCAATGCCTCTAATCTCCGCATCTTCTTCTCATAGGCTCTAATCTGCTCGTTTAGTCGAAACTGCAACTCGTCTCTATTAGGGCAGTCGGGAGTAAGTTGTTGTGCCAAATCATCCCAAAATCGGGGATTTATAGCAACGCCCGTTGAGATCTTTTTTCTGCGCCCTTCGTGGTAAAATAGGAGATAGAGAGGTGCTTCTCCCTGCTTGTTTGCCTTGTCGGCTCTGCAAATAATCTTATAGTTCATTGTGTGTTAAGATTATGCAGTAGAATATATCTTGTGACTCGCCCTAAAAAGGGGGACAAAAAAGGGGGACAAAACCACTATTTTTACCCCGAAAAAGGCTTTGTAACCCTTGATTTTGGAGCATAAAAAAAGATGGCTACTTAAGTAACCATCTGATTTCCAGAGCTGAATCCGACACTTGCACTCGGGACCCCTTCATTACGAGTGAAGTGCTCTACCACTGAGCTAATTCAGCCTGAGGCCATCTGATGCGGCCGTTTTCGGATGCAAATATCGTAATTTTTTTGAAAGATACGATACTTTGCCCCGAAAAAGTGACATTTTTTTAACCACAAAGCCCGGGCGCAGGGCTCGGGCTTTGATGTTTGGTGATATTTTCTGCTCTTTAGCGTGTTGCAGGTGCGGGCAGGCCGGGCTTGGTGGGGATACGATCCTCATCCATAGCGGCGCTCAACGCAATCCATGCAGCGATAACAGCATCAACCTTCAGATCCTCCAGCGACAGACGCTCGTAGGTATCCATTACGGTGTGGTATGTGCGACCATACTCCAACTCATCCTGGATGAACTGGTATGCGGGCAGACCCAGACCGTTGAATACTACGTGGTCGGTGCTACCTGTGCGGCGCAGTGAGAGGGTCTTGAAGCCGAGAGTCTCGATGTGCTTCTTCCAGGTCTCGAAGAAGGGAACAGCCTGATCGTTCTCCTCGAGGTAGATACCGCGGAAGCGACCTGAGCCGTTATCCATATTCAGGTAGAGTGCGAAGTTGTCGTAGCCGTCGAGCTTCTTACCCTTAGCCGAGTCGTAGAGGTTGATGTTGGCGTAGCCGCGTGAGCCATAGAGACCCTGCTCCTCGCCACCCCACAATGCAAGGCGGATAGTACGCTTGGGCTGGATGCCGAGCGACTTGATGATACGCATAGCCTCCATCATCACGATGCAGCCTGATGCGTTGTCAGCACCACCCGTGCCACCGTGCCATGAGTCGAAGTGAGCACCGATAAGCACGATTTCGTTCTTGAGCTTGGGGTCGGTACCGGGGATCTCGGCGATGACGTTGTTGATGCGCTGGTTGTTGGTGAAGGTGTTCTTGATGTTGAGCTCCATCTCTACCTTCTCACCCTTGGCGATCATACGAGCCATACGGCCGTGGTCCTCGATGGGGAGCATAACCTCGCAGATAGGCTCGGGATCACCCACCTTATACTGTACGCCACGTGAGGGAGCTACGTTGAACGTACCACCACCGCTGATGATAGCTGCGGGCTTCTCCTCTTTGAGCATATTGGTGATTGCGGTCTGCAACTCGCGTGAAGCCATAGAGGCTGCGCGACTGATTGAGGGGATACGGCTGTTTGATGTGGGACGGGGATCCTGTGCCAGCACCTCCAGCTCCTCCTCGGTAAAGCGTGTTGCCAGGGGGTTGAAGTTCATCTGGTAGGTCTGTGTCACGGGCATCAATACGATCTTGCCGGCCAGCTTACCCTTATACTTGTCCAGATCGGCTACGCTCTGTGCCTCGATGAGCACTACCTCGCCCTTTACCAGACCGTTGGTGCTACCTGACCACGCCTTGGGGTTACCTGCGAAGCTGGTGTAGTAGGGAGCGGTCATAGCCACGTAGTTCATCTCGTTGTCCCAGCCACCCTTCGCGAAGTCGAAGGCGTACTCGGCACGGGGATTCGACAAACCCATCTCCTTCAAATACTCGATAACCATCTTCTCGGCACGCAACTTAAGCTGCGATGCAGCCAGGCGGGGACCCATATCGTCAGTCATAAACTGAGCCATCTCCTCGATCTTAGACTTCGCAAAGCCCTCGTTCTTCACCTTGTAGGCGAGTTCTGCCGAGAGACTGTTCTGTGCATACGCGGCGCTTACCATCGCCACCATTGCCATCAGTGAAAAAATTACTCTCTTCATCTTTCTCTTGTTTTTAATTAGTAAAGTATAACGTCCTTTTTGTATTCGCGTTTGTCCTTTTTTGTTAGATACAAAGATATAGGTTATTTTATAAACAAAAAGAATTATTTTGTATATTTGCGGTAAGGCTCTTGATTTTTTGCGCATATTTGGGTCTTTACCCGCATATTTTGAGCCCGAGTAGCCTAAAAACAATAACTATGATAACCTTCCTTATTTGTCTTGCCCTTCTCGTAGGAGCCTATTTTCTCTATGGCGCCTACCTGGATCGCGTCTGTCAGATCGACGCCAAGGCCCCCGTGCCCTCGGCTACGCTCTACGACGGAGTGGATTATCTGCCTATGCCGCGCTGGCGTACATTCCTTATCCAGTTGCTCAATATCGCGGGCGTTGGCCCCATCTTCGGCGCCATTATGGGAGCCTGCTTCGGCCCCGTGGCCTTTCTGTGGATTACGTTGGGCGGAATCTTTGTCGGCGCTATGCACGACTATGTGTCGGGCGTAATATTGTTGCGTAACGATGGCTTGAGTCTGCCTGAAATCGTGGGCCGCTACCTTGGTCGCGGTATGTTGCAGCTGATGCGTATCATCGCTATGGTGCTGCTCATCCTTGTAGGCGTGGTCTTTATGCGCTCGCCGGCAAGTATTATGGGGGAGATGGTGCCCGCCGTGTCGTATTGGTGGTGGGTGGCCATAATCCTTGTCTATTACTTTATAGCCACGATGCTGCCTATCGACAAACTTATCGGCAAGGTCTATCCGCTGTTTGGTGCTGCACTTATCTTTATGGCTTTAGGTCTGTTAGGCGTGCTAATCTTTGGCGACTACACTATTCCCGAACTTGTGCCTGCGACGCTGCGTAACTTCCAGCCCAACGCCGAAGCGATGCCTATCATCCCGACGCTCTTTATCACCATCGCTTGCGGTGCTGTCTCGGGCTTTCACGCTACGCAGTCGCCGCTGATGGCCCGCTGTATGAACAACGAGCGTGAGAGCCGTGTGGTCTTCTACGGAGCGATGATCTCCGAATCTATCATAGCCCTTATCTGGGCGGCTATCGGTATGGCCTTCTTCCACGGCCCCGAGTCGCTGGCTGCAGCCCTTGCCGAGCATGGCAATAATGCTGCGTGGGCGGTAAATACCATTGCCCACACCACACTCGGACAGGTGGGAGCCATCCTGGCTCTGCTGGGTGTTGTGGCGGCACCTATCACCTCGGGCGATACGGCCTTCCGCTCGGCCCGACTGATTGTGGCCGATATTCTCCACATTGAGCAACGTACAATCTACAAACGTCTGATGATCAGCCTTCCGCTCTTCGCTATCGGCACGGTGTTGCTCTTTGTCGATTTCGATATTATCTGGCGCTATTTCGCCTGGACCAATCAGGCTATGTCGGTCGTCACGCTGTGGGTTATCGTTGTCTATCTGCGTGAGCGCGACCGCAATATATGGGTGGCTCTGCCGCCGGCAATATTTATGACCTATATCTGCACCGCCTTTGTCTTTATATCGGATCAGTTTGTCGGCATGGCAAACCGTCCTTTGGCCTATGCACTGGCTGCGGTGGTGACGCTTCTGATCTCGGTTGCTATGTGGCAGAAGGTGCGTAGCAGAGTAAAACTTTCGAAATAATATGGTACGAATTACTATAAATCCCACCTCGTCGGGACTGTGGCACGTTGATGGCCTGGGTGACGAACTACGCCGCTCGCGTGAGCGCGAGAAGGAGTCGTGGGCTGCGGCCGCCGATATGCGCTTTGAGGCTGTTCAACGCCTGGTGGATGTGCTGGGCGAGGAGGAGGTGCACCTTGATTGGGAGCATCGCCCGACACGTGCGGCTATGGAGCTATTGTATGCCGCCGCTGCGGATCAGTTTGTTGTGGGCGAGACGGAGACGGCCGCGGCCTTGTGGGAGACGTTGCTCGAGGTGGACGAGGAGGATCATATGAGCGTGAGCGTTCTGCTGGCCTTCTGCTACGTCGAGCTGGAGGATTACGACTGCTGGGATGAGATGATGTTCAGCATATCGCCCAAGACGCCCGAGTATCATCTGCTTACGCTGTGGGCAGAGTATCGTCGCACGGGAGGTGTAGATCGTGACGCCCTGCGTGCTCTGCGCTCGCGCCATAAGGTGTGGGCGGAGGAGTTTTTTGCCGAGGAGCATCCTATCGACGAGGCATACTTAAAGGATAGCCACGCCGAACGTCCCTCACAGCAGACCGAGGCTCGCGAGTTGTACTTCGCCACGGCACCCTTGTGGGAGCGCAACGCCAACTTTATGAAAACAATTAAAAAAGCATAATTATGAAACGATTTTTCCTTCTTCTGGTGGCTGCAGTATTCGCCACCGCAGTTAGTGCGGCAGAGTATAAGTATAGCCGCGACATTGTCTATCGTGCCGACGACGACTACGCCTCTACCATGTGCCGTATGGACATCGCCTCGCCCGAGGGCGTGACCGACGCTCCCGTTATCGTGTGGTTCCACGGTGGTGGCCTTACGGGTGGCAAGCGTGAGATTCCCGAGGCGCTGCTCAATGGCCAGTATGTTGTTGTGGGCGTGGGTTATCGTTTCTCGCCCAACGTTAAGGTTACGCAGTGCGTAGATGACGCCGCAGCCGCTGTGGCGTGGGTGTTCAAGAATATCGAGCAGTATGGCGGCAGCAGCAAGAAGATCTATATCTCGGGTCATTCGGCTGGTGGCTACCTCGTAAGCATGGTAGGCCTGGAGAAGGCTCGTCTGGAGCGTTATGGCATTGACGCCAACTCTCTGGCTGGCATTATCCCCTTCAGCGGTCAGGCTATCACCCATTTCGAGGAGCGTCGCTCACGCGGTATTGCCAACACACAGCCCGTGGTGGATGAGTTGGCTCCCCTGTTCCACGTGCGTGCCGATTCTGCTCCGTTCCTTATGATTACGGGCGACCGTGAGATGGAGATGTTGGGCCGCTATGAGGAGAACGCCTATATGATGCGTGTCTTCAAGTTGGTTAAACACCCCGATGCAACACTCTACGAATTGGACGGCTACGGCCACAATATGTGCGATCCGGCGTATGCTCTGCTTCTGCGCTTTATCCGCCAGCACGAGAATCCCCAAAGCCGTAGATAGCGATGCGCCGAATCACATTATTACTATTGCTGGTTCTGCTCTTGCTGACGGCTGGCGTGTTGTATGTTGTGCTACCTCAGGTACTCTCGGCTCGCAAGTACACTAAAGCCGAAGATAAGGTGATATACTCCTCTACGGGGCCTAATATCAACATCTACTCTTCGGCGGTTAGCGACACGGTGCGCCTTATGGTCTTTGCCGATACGCACCTCTGGATGAGTGACGAGCGCGAGGAGCCCTATCGTGAGTATAGTGCCCGTATGGCGGGTGCCTACCACTCGGTGAAGCATTTTCAGACGGGTGCGCCGACCACTCCCGAGGAGTCTTTCCTTGCAACCATACGCCTTGCGCAACAACGAGGCGTGGATGCTATCGCCATGCTGGGCGATATTGTCAGCTACCCCTCGGAACGAGGTGTTGAGTGGATAGGCGAGGTGTTGGATACGGTTGCTATCCCGTGTTACTATACCAGTGGTAACCACGATTGGCACTACGAGGGTATGGAGGGTAGCAGCGAGAGCCTGCGCGAGAAGTGGCGCGGGGAGCGCCTGATGTCGCTCTTTGGCGATAACGACCCCGATGCCTATGCCGTTGAGGTTAAGGGCGTGCGACTGCTCCTTGTCGATGACTCCAACTATAAGATTACCCCCGAGCAGCGTGACGCTGTGGCGGCGGAGGTGAAGAGTGGCAAACCCTTTATCCTGATGCACCATATTCCGCTCTATGCACCCTCTCGCTCGGTTAGTTTTGGTATAGGTCATCCCGAGTGGAGTGCTGCTACGGACAAGAACTATAAGATCGAGCGTCGTGAGCAGTGGCCCGCGGAGGGTCACACCGCAGTAGATTACGAGTTCTACGACCTGGCTACCACAGCCCCCAATCTGCTGGCATCTATTGCCGGCCACGTGCACTCGTACGGTGTGGATATTATCCACGGCCGTCCGCACTACACCGTGGGTGCCAATGCCCAAGGGGCATATTATATAGTGAATATAATGCCAATGGCACAATAAAGAACGTGTCTAACAAGGTGATTTCTGCGTTACGCTTGCCCTCGAAATCCTCATTTACGCCTCAGTAAACTGCGGTTTCTCGGGCTTCGCAGGCCTTGAAATCCCTCTTGTTATACACATTCTGAAAGAACAAGGGGCTGTCCACCATGAACATTGGACAGCCCCTTCATATTTGTAGAAAACCTTACTTGCGGTTCTTGATAACCCACTCGGCAATCTGCACGGCATTTAGCGCCGCACCCTTCTTTATCTGGTCGGCCACGCACCAGAACGTAAGGCCACGCTCGTCGCTTACATCCTCTCTTACACGACCCACATATACGGGATCCTTGCCTGCGATAAACAGCGGCATAGGATACTTGTTCTCGGCGGGAGCATCCACGAGCACCACGCCCTCAGCCTTGGCAAATGCTGCGCGAGCCTCCTCGGCCGACACCTTACGCTCGGTGCGGAGCCAAATGCTCTCGGAGTGGGCACGCATCACGGGTACACGCACGCACGTCGCAGCCACCTTAATGTCGGAGTGCATAATCTTGCGTGTCTCGTTGAACATCTTCATCTCCTCCTTGGTGTAGTCGTTATCGGTGAAGACGTCGATATGGGGAATCACGTTGTATGCCAACTGATGTGCAAACTTCTTCACGGTAGGCTCCTCGCCCGCAACGATCTGCTCATACTGATGCTTGAGTTCGGCCATAGCCTGGGCGCCACCGCCACTGGCTGACTGGTAGGTAGCAACGTGTACGGTCTCGATGTGCGAGAGTTTTTCTATTACGTTCAGTGCCACAACCATCTGGATGGTGGTGCAGTTGGGGTTGGCGATGATGTTACGCGGAGTGTTGAGTGCATCCTCGGCATTTACCTCGGGCACAACCAGGGGCACATCCTCGTCCATGCGGAAGGCTGACGAGTTGTCGATCATCAGCGTGCCGTGCTTGGTGATGGTCTGCCAATACTCCTTCGACGTAGATGCGCCAGCCGACGTGAGGGCAATATCCACACCCTTAAAGTCGTCGTTGTGCTGCAACAGACGTACCTCCACCTCCTTGCCACGGAACATATACTTATTTCCCGCACTGCGCTCCGAACCGAACAGAAGCAGTTCGTCAATGTGGAAATCTGTTCTCTCATTGAGGATGGTCAGAAACTCCTGACCTACGGCGCCACTTGCGCCCACAATAGCAATTCTCATATCTTTTAACCTTTAACCTGATTTACTTAATCGAAGAACTCGTCCTCCTCGCTTACCTGCTCTACGGCCCCTTCCTCGGGCGACAGCTCCTTGGGGCAGTCGTATGCCACCCAGCCCTCGGGACGTGAGAACTTGGCACTGCGGCTCAATCCCAGGCGCGGATCGTCATACGAGCGTTTGAGGAACTCGCCCACGATGGGCAGAGCCATCACGCTACCCTCACCCTGCGCACGCAGGTGCACCGACTGATCCTCGCCGCCGACCCATGAGCCTGCCACAAGTGTGGGTGTCACGCACATAAACCACGCATCACGGTTCTCGTTCGAGGTACCGGTCTTACCGCCGATATCCATATTCTCCATACCGAACTGCCAAGCCAGACGACCTCCTGTGCCGGCGGTGATCACACGCTGAAGCATCGTAAGCATCGTGTAGGCGGTATGTTTGTTCACAGCGTCCTGCGACTGCGGTATGAAGCTCGAGATGAGGTTACCCTGACGGTCCTCGATGCGGGTAACGAATATGGGGTCGATGTGCACACCCTCATTTACGAATGTGGAGTAGGTGCTCACCAATTCAAATACGTTCGACTCAAAAGCACCCAGGCACAACGCATAGGCGGGGTAGATGTAGCTGCGGATACCCATATTGTGCAGGAAGTCGGCCACAGTCTCGGGCTGCTTGGCCTGCTTCATAATCCACGCCGAGTAGTTGTTGCGCGAGTTTGCCAGACCCCAGTACAGCGGGTGCAGCACGCCGTCATACTCCACCTTGCCAGCCTCCTTGGGCGACCATATACCTGCGGGTGTCTCGATCGATACGGGCAGGTTGGGAGCCATAGCGCAGGGGTTCAGACCCAGCTGATCGATGGCGAAGGTGTAGATGAAGGGCTTAACCGTTGAACCGATCTGACGCTTGCCCTGCTTGGCCATATCGTACTTGAAGTAGCGGAAGTTTGGTCCTCCCACATACGCCTTCACGTGGCCCGAACGGGGATCCATCGCTACGAGCGAAGCTCGCATAATGCGCTTATGGTGCAGGATAGAGTCGCGCGGGCTCATAATGGTGTCGCGCTCGCCCTTGAACGTGAAGACGCGCATCTCGCACTTCTCCTCGAACGAAGCGTATATCTCCTTGTCGCTCATCCCCAGCTTCTTATGCTCGCGGTAGCGGTCCGAGTTACGCATTGCTCGGCGGATGATGGTCTCGATCTCCTCCTTATCCAGATCCTGGAACAGCACGCCCGTCTGTCTAACCTGCGCATCCATACGGGGCTGGATGACCGTCTCCATCTGTTTCTGCACGGCCTCCTCGGCGTAACGCTGCATGGTGGGGTTGATGGTGGTATATATACGCAGACCGTCACGGTAGATGTTGTACTCCGTGCCGTCGGCCTTCTTGTTCTTCTTGCACCAGCCGTAGATGGGGTTCTCGTCGTACTCCTTCACGGCCTGCTCATAGTCCCAGTCGGTGAGGAACTGACGACGTGTGGGTCGCTCGGCATTCATCACCTGACGCAACATCTCACGGAAGTAGGTTGCCTCGCCGTCGTTGTGCGAGATAGGCTTGTACTGCAGTGTGATGGGGAGTGCCGTAAGCGAGTCGCACACCTCGCGCGAGATAGCACCCGATACACGCATACGGTTAATCACCAGGTTGCGTCGTGCCAAAGCATTCTCGGGGTTGCGCACGGGCGAGTAGCGGGTCGGGGCATTCACTACGCCCACCAGCACGGCCGCCTCCTGGATATTCAGCTCGTCGGGCGTCTTGCCAAAGAAGGTACTTGCTGCCGACTTGATACCGAAGGCGTTAGAACCATACTCCACTGTGTTGAGATACATCGCCGCAATCTCCTCCTTGGTGTAGTTGTGCTCGAGTTTGAGGGCTGTGATCCACTCCTTGAACTTCGACTGCACAAGTTTCCACGTGCGTGCCACCTTGCCACGGTTGCGAACGGTGTCGCGCGGGAAGAGGTTTTTGGCTACCTGCTGTGTGATTGTCGAACCACCGCCCTGCGACTGGTCGCGCATGGCTATGGTGCGGATCATTACGCGGAACAGAGATGGAATATCGATTCCCGAGTGGTTGCGAAAACGCACATCCTCCGTCGATATAAGCGCCGCCACCACGGGGGGTACACGGTGCCCGTCCAGCATCAGGTGACGTGTCGAATCGGCAGGAAAGAGATCCTCGTACTGCACATACGAACGGTTCTGCACGAAGAAGGTGCCGATGACGTGGCCGTCGTCGCCATAAATCTCGGTTGCGAGATTGCTCTTGGGGTTCTCCAGCTCCTCGAATGAGGGCATGCGGCCGAACACACCCATTGCGGCCAGCGTGAGCATCAGAAAACCCATTGCTACGGGGGTCATCACCACAAGCCACATAAGGCGGATGACCTTGTTACTATCTTTGAAAAAGCTCTTTATATCCATCTGTTTTTATTTTACAATAGTAAAACGCACAAAGATATGAATTTATTTTCATATTCTAAAATGGCAGCTCCATCCCTGCCGAGAAGTAGAACCCACCCTCGCTGGGCTTGTAGAACGACAGCTTGAGGGCTGTTGTTGCCGATGCGGGCTGGCCGAGCAGGTTGACATCGAGAATTACATCGCCGCCCCACGAATTGATGTAGTGTGGTGAGTGGTCGAGTGTGCCATCAACGAGGAATCGTGAGCGGTCGTAGCGTGCCATGTCGAAGCCTGCGTTAAGACGTATGCGCTTGAAGTATATGATACCACGCCAGCCTCCATCGGGATAACATAAGGGCAGCTGATAGTTGGCCGAGAGTGCAAAGAGATTGCGGTTCTCCACCTGCGAGGAGTCGAAGCCTCGAGGCAACAGCTTTGCCGACTTGAAGGTCAGCGCCGAGAAGGCATCCTGATTCTGGAAGCCACCTATCGAGGTCTGGTAGGCCAGCGCCAGCGTCAGGCTATTGTGCTTGGCAAAACCGGGTGTGTAGGCCTTGGCGTAGAGCGACAGCAGGTCGCTGAAACTGCCATTGGCGGGGTTGATGGCGTATGTCGCCGTAGCCACTACGCCCCACGGTGGTGCGAAGTCTCGATGTGCCGAACGCACAAAATCCTGGAATCCGAGCGAGAACGACGTTAGATGAATACCCTTCTGATAGCCTATCGTCGCCACATTGCTTATGCCGCCATCGTCGAACGACAGTTTTCCCGTGTTGGCCACCAGACCATTCGAATATTCCCAGCCTGCGGCGGCAATAAGGTAACGGGTGTGGTATCCGCGCTGGAAGAGTAGCGGGAACTGAACATCCACGCCGAACGAATAGAATTTTCCGCGCGAGGGAGCCTCGGGCAACTCGATCTTGTGGGTCTCGGGGTTATAGACGTAGATGGGATATATGTTCTGCCGACCTCCGTATGTGCCCGTAATACTGATTGTGGGGCCCAGACCCGAGTAGCGCAGGGCACCCTTCAGCAGGTGACCCGTATGACCCGAGTATCCATAACTGAAAAATCCCTGCATCGACGAGAGCAGGTTCTGCGTCATTACGGTAGCTCCGATGTTCATATTTATGGCTCCATCCTCGCTGATGGCGAAGGGGTTATACGACAGCGGCGCCCAGCTGTGGAAGTTGAAGAAGTGGAACGCCTTGCGGTAGCGGCGCTTCTTGTGAACGATCTCGCTCATCGTCGAGTCACTCTGCACCATCTTCACCGTATCCAGATTGATCGTTCCCCACTCCTTGCGCTTGGGATTGACCACATCCTCGGGCAGGCGCGAATACTCCACCTCACGCATCACCCTGTCCAGAGGCTGCACGGCGGGGTGGTATCCCATCGAGTCGTAGGTTGTCATCAGCACCTTGCCATCTTTTGTAGGCGAGGGGTCGAACGAACCGTATGTCGAGGTCGAAAGCTGATACTGCTTGTCAGAGGTGAGGTCATAGCAATGCACCTCGTCACGTCCCGAGGCTATCGAACCGAAGTATAGCTTGCCGTCGGCAGCACGCAGGTTGCTCAGCGTGATATATGCGGACTTTGTTACGTGCTCAATCTTCCCCTCTGCCGTGATGCGTGCTATCCACATACCCTCGTCGCCCGTGATGATGCAGTAGTGGTGGCGCGTGAGGTTATCCCACGCCAGCGAGTGCACCTCCTGCCCAAAGGGCAGAGATAGTGAGCGCAGCGTGCCGTCACACAGCTCGTGTCGCAGGGTGTATATGCCATCTCCCGAATACTCCACCCAGGCCAGGCCACCTTCGTCGTCGGGCGTGGGGTAGAGCACATTGCGACCGCCCATAAGGCGTGTGCGGGGACGCTTGCTATCCAGGTCGAGGTAGTGGAGTGTCGATGTTATCTTCTGCTCGAACATCGTGCTGCGACGGTATTCGCTCCACCATATACGGTGATTCACCTCATCATATATGGGACGTGTTGCCACGATACCCGTATAGCAGAGTGTGCGCTCCTGCCCCGTCGCGGGATCGAGTGCCACAAGTCGTGAGGGTTGGTCCAGGTCGGTCTTGAGCATTATGACCTCGCCATCCACCTCTATGGGGTGGGCATAGGTGGTATAACTCTCCGCGCTGGGTGCGGGGAGGGCGTCGCTGCTGTTCTCGGGCGTGGGGATGGTTGCCCAGAAGTCGGTCAGCGAACGGAATGTACTCTGGAAAAGTTCATGTGTGGAGAATCCGAACAGATGCTTCATACGCCAGTTCTCCGATACGATCATCCACGGACGGCGAGGGCCGAGTGATGCCATATCGTTGGCTATGATGCGACCGGCGAGCTCGTTGCCGTGCGCCACCATCTGGTAGCCCAGCTGATAGTGGTCGGGGATGAAGTCGCGGTATGAGCCGCAGAAGAACTTGTCGCTGTTGCGGTATTTGCTGGCTATGTCGCCCATAGCACGGAATTCGAGCGTGAAGCGAGGCTGCTTGCCTCGGCCATATGATGACGCCTGCGTCTCGCTCATCGTGGCATCGCCCTCCATCATCCAGAAGGGCATAAATATCAGTCCTATGGTTGAGCTCTGCTCGCCAAGCAGATAACTCAGGAACTTTACCACACCCACGTTGAGGTTGTTGTATTGTGCTGCGTGACGATACTCGTGCGCCACGAGCTGCTTTATCCACGGCATCGAGTACGAATCTATCGAGGGCGAGGAGAGAAACTCCACACGTTTGGGGAGCCACATCACCAGACCGTTCGAATTCATATTCTCGGGGTGTACGACAAAGGGAATATCGAGTGGCGGTAGCTTGAAGCCGTAGTCAATGTAGGGACGCATACGCTCGGTAAGGTATAGCACCGAGTTGCCAATCTCGGATGCGTGACGGGGATATATTACGTTGGCGTTCTCGCTTCGTGACTGCATCCAGCGAAAATGCGACGGGTCGGCACCCCAACTATAATATTGGGCGCTGGCCACCCACCCTGCAAGTGTTGCCACCAGGGTGAGCACAATCTTCTGTATCGTCGCTCGGTTCATATCGTTAAAATGCTATCCTCCGGCTCTCTTGCAGCGGTAGCCGGCCTTTGTGAGTAGTTCTACCACGCGGTCGCGGTGGTCGCCCTGAATGATGATTTCGCCATCCTTTGCCGAGCCGCCGACCCCGATTCGCTGTTTGAGTCGCTTGCCGAGCGCAGCCAAATCGTCGTCACTGCCGACAAAGCCGCGCACGATG
>JAZUMN010000015.1:0-2649 GCA_045603645.1 Alistipes sp.
AATCGAGCAGGCCGAGATACAAATAAAATACAAGGGCTACATCGAGCGCGAGAAACTGTTGGCCGAGAAGTTGCGTCGTCTGGAGAATATCGTGATTCCTTCGGAGTTCGACTTTATGCAGATGAACGCGCTGACCATCGAGGCCCGTCAGAAACTCACAAAAATACGTCCTACGACGATAGGGCAGGCATCGCGTATTCCGGGCGTGAGTCCCGCCGACATAAACGTGATGCTTATAAAGTTCGGCAGATAAGCAATGGAAATTCAATTTTGAATTTTGAACCGACGCTGCGGAGCGAGAGCAGAGAGTGTTTACACTCTTTGCCGAGCCGCGAGGAGGAAACGAGAGTTTATCTCTCGTAATTTTGAATTTACCAATCTGTACCACGTGGAACAAAAACAAAATAAATAATCCCAAAACAAAAAATGGCTGCCAACAAACCCGTTGCGCAGCCTTTTCTATTAAAATAGGGTAACCCTATCTCCTTACTACTCAATTATCGTTGTCCAGCCGTGAACATCCTCGGCGCGACCATATTGAATATCGCGCAGACGGTTGTACAACTCCAGACTCACAGGACCAACCTCATCGCCATAACTGATAAATTCGTTGGTGTCGATATCCAATATTGAGCCGATGGGCGAGATTACGGCAGCCGTACCACACGCTCCCGCCTCGCTGAACGACGACAACTCATCGACAGCCACAGGGCGCTCCTCGACCTTCAAACCCATATCCTGAGCCAACTGACGCAGGCTCTTATTGGTCACCGAAGGCAAAATCGAGGGCGACTTGGGCGTCACATAAGTACCATCCTTTATGCCGAAGAAGTTGGCAGCACCGCACTCCTCGATATATTTATGCTCGACAGCATCCAAATACATCACATTCGAATAGCCCAACGTATGCGCCTTTTCGCCCGAAAGGATACTCGATGCGTAGTTACCACCCGCCTTTATATCGCCTGTTCCACGTGGAGCAGCGCGGTCCTGAACGCGGTCAATGATTACTTTTATCGGTGCCATACCGCCCTTGAAGTAGGGGCCTACGGGTGAACAGAAGACCAGAAAGAGAGCCTCGGGCGAAGCCTTTACTCCCAAATCAATCTGCGAGCCCAGCAACAACGGACGCAAATACAACGATGCACCCGACTCATAAGGCGGAACAAAATCCATATTGCGCTCAACAACCTCACGGCACGCCTTGACGAACATCTCAACCGAAGGCACAGGCAGGCACAATTTACGGGCCGATGCCTGCATACGCTTGGCGTTCTCATCAACGCGGAACAACCTCACTCGTCCATCCTCACCACGAAAAGCCTTCAACCCCTCGAAGCACTGCAAACCGTAGTGCAGACAAGTGGTCGAAATATGCATCTTGATATACTCATCGTCGGTAAACTCCAATTCACTCCACTTGCCATCGGCGAAGTATGCGCGAGCATTTACATTGGTTTTGATATAGCCGAAACCAATATTATTCCAATCTAAAGTACTCATAACCAATAATTTAACCTAATTTCTAACCTAACATTTTATCTTTATTGCCCGACCTCCTCAATGCTCGGGGCAATCTCTTTTTACTTACCTACCTTCTCGTCGCTGCACTCAACAACGGGTATGCACTGCACACCAAACGGCGTGTCGTTGAACATATTTATAATGCTAACCTCCTTGGGAATACGATTCAAGATACTCTCCAGGAAAGTCTTGTGAATATTCACGTGCTTCTCTCTGAAGGCCTCAATGGGCTGACCTGTAGTGATAGGCTTACCCACACCTGTACCAAAGAGACGGATAGCCGAGAAATCATAAGTCAAAGCAATATCGTACTCTCCATTCTTATCAATCTCTGTACTGTTACGCTCGATATAAACCGTCATAGCAGTACTTCCCTGCAACTTCTCGGTGATATACTCACGCTCCAAAACCAACTCTTTTGGAGTCACCTGCTCGGTCACAATCTTACCCTCGAAGTCGGTCCACTCGACTGTAACATCAACGAACTTGAGCAAATCGGGTGTGATATAGAACTTATGTGTGGCCATAATACCATCATTCACAGTCTTTCTATCTCCCTCGTCATCATCCTTGCTGCAAGATGAGAACACAACGCTACCCATCAAAACCGCAGCACACATCATAAATTTTACAAATGCTTTCATAGTTTTAGTTATGTTAATTAATTTAATATTCAATTATTTAGTAGTTTTTTTATATAAAAATCAAAAAAAATCTCTCAATTCTTAATTTTGAATTCTTAATTTTGAATTCCCTTTTTACCCTACAATCGCACCGTTGTTGGTCTTATGTTCGGGTGCGAGCAACTCTAACTTACCACTCGCATCCTCAGCCATAAGAATCATACCCTGTGACACGATGCCACGCATCTCGCGCGGAGCAAGATTCACCAACACCAACACCTGACGGCCTACCAACTCCTCGGGAGTGAAGTGCTCGGCAATACCCGACACGATGGTGCGCTTGTCGATACCAGTATCTACAGTCAACTTCAAGAGTTTCTTGGTCTTGGCAACCTTCTCGGCCTCGAGGATTGTCGATACGCGGATATCCATCTTCTGGAACTCGTCAAACGTACACTCCTCCTTCTGCTCCGTTACGTGCTCGGCAGCGGCAGCAGCGGCG
>JAZUMN010000016.1:0-31354 GCA_045603645.1 Alistipes sp.
CAAAAGGGCAATATGAAAGACGCATATACGCATCTTTTCGCTGCTTAAACCAAAATACAACAAAATTATCGCTCGTTTATCTCAATCTTATATAAACTCCAAAAAAAGCCTGCCTAACTCTTTTCATTGTTAGACAGGCTCTTGTTTTTAATTGCCCTTTGATATTATCTATATCACAAAGTAACGGGCGTGGCGGCTGGCGATATATAGGCCGCAGATGGATGATTGCGGATACATAGCACCATTCTCGGTAAGGCGTATGCCAATCTTCTCAATGTCGAGCAGCCCTGCTACGGGGAATATGGTGCGCTGGTCGGGCAGTGACGGGTAGCCGATGGCGGGACGTATGCCCTGGTAGCGTGCCTGAAAGAGCTCTTTGGGTGACAGCTGCTCCTCGGGAGCATACCCCCATAACTCCTTGCGCACCCGTGCGTGCAGCCATTCGCTGGCAGCCTCCACCAGACGGTCACACAGACCTTGCAGCATCAGGGCACTATGTATATCCGATGTTTTCAACTCTTCGAGTTCCTTTATGAGTGACTCCGAAATGGTTACAGCAAAGGCTCCCACCTTATCTCCAAAGCCCTCGGGAGCTACAAAATCACATAACGAGAGTGCCACGCCATCGGCATCTGGTGCGCTTTGGCGAGGTGTCATAATCTCGGTGTAGCGTGTCCCTGTGTTGCAGCAGGGACACCCTGCGGCGTGCGTAAGGCGTATACTGTGAGGGGTAGAGTAGGCATCAAAGAAGCCTATGCGTGCCACCAACGAGTGCCGCTGCTCAATTTGTGAGAGCAGTTGCTCCGCTTCCAGAAGTAGAGCCTTCGCCTCGTTGCTTGCGGGGACTACCTGCCACAGATTACAGAAATGTATCCAGTTTATATATTGTCGAATATCGCTTATTGCTATCTCCGTGGTGCGCACCCCCATAAACGAGGGCTTTGTGAAGTGCTCCTGCGTCCAATCTATTTTTAGAGGAGTTGCCGTGCTGGCCTTGGGCGCAGTGTCTTGTGCTTGCCTTAACGATAGTTGCTCGGCTTTGAGTGCAGCAATGGTTGCCTCGCGTTGCTCACCCAAGAGTTGCATTGCAAGAATAGGGTTCTGCGCAGCGTCCTTGACGTGGAACACAGCACCATCATACAGCGGAGCAATCCTGACTGCCGTATGCAGCGCCGAGGTTGTCGCACCACCAACAAACAGAGGTACGCTTATGCCCGCAGCGTTGAGCTCGCGAGCTATGTGGCACATCTCGTCAAGCGAGGGGGTTATAAGACCACTAAGGCCTATGAAATCTACCTCATACTCCTTAGCAGCCTTCACAATGGCCTCGGCATCGACCATAACGCCAAGGTCTATTACCTCGAAGTTGTTGCACGCAAGTATCACGCCTACAATGTTTTTGCCTATATCGTGCACGTCGCCCTTGACTGTCGCCAGCAGATAACGCCCTGCCTTGGTCGAAGAGTGGGCGGCACGCGAAGCCTCGATGTGGGGTTGCAGTATCTCCACAGCTCGCTTCATCGTGCGGGCGCTTTTAACCACTTGTGGCAGGAACATCTTACCCTCGCCAAAGAGTTTGCCGACCCTTGCCATGCCCTGCATAAGCGGCTCTTCGATGATGGCAGCAGGGGTGGGGTAGGTCGCAAGAGCCTCATCTATGTCTTGTTGCAGAAACTCCTCTTCTCCACGTTGTAGAGCCTGCGCCAATCGCTCGGCAAGAGGTGTTGCGTGGCGGTCGGTGGCAGCTGTGGCTTGTGCGCGCTCGGAGCGGAACTTTTCGGCAATAGCCATCAGACGCTCGGTGGCGTCTGCTTTTCGGTTGAGCACAACATCTTCCAATACATTGAGCAACTCCTCGGGGATATCCTCATACATCACCGCCGTTGAGGGGTTTACAATAGCCATATCCATACCCGCACCTATGGCGTGATAGAGGAATACGGCGTGCATAGCCTCGCGCAGGAAGTTGTTGCCCCTGAGCGAGAACGACAGATTGCTCACGCCACCACTTACCTTGGCGTGAGGCAGGTTGCGGTGTATCCACTCCGTTGCGCGGATAAAGTCTATCGCATAACTGTTGTGCTCGTCAATGCCTGTGGCTATGGTGAGGATGTTGGGGTCAAAAATAATATCTTCTGCGGGGAAATCGATGCGCTCGGTAAGTAGGCGGTAGGCACGCTCGCAGATGGCTGTGCGACGCTCGAAAGTCGTAGCCTGACCCTCCTCGTCGAAGGCCATAACCACCAATGCCGCACCTGCACGTTTTATCTTTGCGGCGCGCTCCAAAAATAGAGTCTCGCCCTCTTTTAGCGAGAGGGAGTTTACTATCGCCTTGCCCTGCACACATCTCAGTGCCGCTTCAATAACCTCAAAGCGTGAGGAGTCAATCATCCACGGCACGCGTGCTACATCGGGGTCAGAGGCCATAAGATTAAGGAACTGACACATCTCCTTGCGCGCATCGAGCATGGCATCGTCCATATTTATATCGAGCATCATAGCCCCGTCGCGCACCTGCTTGCGGGCTATTGACAAAGCCTCCTCGTAGGCTCCCTCGTTAATCAGACGCAAGAACTTACGGCTGCCAGCCACGTTGCAGCGCTCGCCCACATTTATAAAGCCATTGCCCTCAAAGAAGGCGTCAAGACCTGCCAGCCAGGCCCGTTTTGTGGGGCTTATAGTGTGAGGAGCAGCCTCCGCCACAGCCTCCGCCACAGCCTTAATATGCTGAGGTGTTGAGCCGCAGCAGCCGCCGACAATGTTCACAAGGCCCTGCTCGGCAAATTTAGAGATGTGGCGTGCCATAATCTCGGGGGTCTGGTCATACTCGCCCATCTGGTTGGGTATGCCCGCATTGGGGTATGCACTTATGTAGCAGGGAGCCACCTCGGCAAGTTGTTTCAGCAGGGGTAGCATCTGCTCGGCGCCAAACGAGCAGTTAAGGCCCACGCTGAATGGTTTGAAGTGGGCAACAGAGCATACGAAAGCTTCCAACGTCTGCCCTGCCAGCATCCTGCCTGCGGCATCGGCTATCGTTGCCGAGAGCATCACGGGCAGGCGGCAGCCTCTCCGTGTAAATACATCTTCGGCAGCCGTGAGGGCAGTCTTGGCGTTGAGCGTATCAAAGAGGGTCTCAAACAAAAGTATATCCACACCACCCTCCACAAGGGCGTCAATCTGCTCGGTGTATGCTTCGTGCAGAGTGTCGAAGTCTATGGCACGAAAGGCAGGGTTATCCACATCGGGCGACATCGAGGCGGTCTTGCCCGTAGGCCCTACCGAGCCCGCCACAAAGCGGGGTTTGTCGGGTGTGAGAGCCGTGAAACGGTCAGCCTCGGCGCGTGCAAGGCGAGCTGCCGCGAGGTTTATGCGTCGCACAAGGTGCGATGTGCGGTACTCCTGTTGCGAGATGCGTTGTGAGTTGAACGTACAACTCTCTATAATATCTGCTCCCGCTTCGAGGTATTGGCGGTGTATCGTGCTTATGATGTCGGGACGCGTGAGCGACAGGATGTCGTTGTTGCCCTCCAAATTTACGGGGTGCGCAGCGAACTCCTCCCCACGAAAGTCCTGCTCCGTGAGGTTGTAACGCTGTATCATAGTGCCCATAGCGCCATCTAAGATTAGTATGCGGTGGCGGGCTATATCGTGAATATTCATAACTAATATACGGCTTTGGCGATGGCTTCGATGCTCGCCGAGGCATTCATCGAGTAGAAGTGTATGCTTGCCACGTTGGCGGCTTTGAGCTCGCGTGCCTGAGCTATGCCCCACTCAACACCCAACGCCTTCACATCATCGTTTGAGCGGCAACGGCTAAACTCCCTGGCCAGCTCCTCGGGCAGGTCTATATGGAAGGTCTTGGGCAGCAGGGTCTGCTGCGTGAGCGATGTGAGAGGCTTTATGCCCGGAATGATGGGTACCTCGATGCCTGCTGCACGACACTGCTCCACGAAGGCGAAGTAACGCTTGTTGTCGAAGAACATCTGCGTAACGACATACTTGGCACCCGCCTCAATCTTCTCTTTCAGGTGGGCTATGTCGCCTGCTATGTTCATAGCCTCCTCGTGCTTTTCGGGGTAGCCCGCAACACCAAAGGTAAACTTCTCACCCAGAGGCTCGTGCTCTTTGCCGTTGAGCATCTTGCCGCGGTTGAACTCCTCTACCTGACGGCATAGCTCAACAGCGTGCGTGTGGCCTCCCTCGGCAGGGATGAAGCGGTTGTCGCCTCGGGCTCTGTCGCCACGCAGCACCAGAAGGTCGGTAATGCCTAAGTATTCAAGGTCTATAAGTTCGTTTTCAAGCTCCGTGCGTGTGAAGCCGCTGCAAATCATATGTGGCACCGTTCTGAGGCCGTAACGCTCTTTCAGCGCCGCAGCGATGGCTACCGTGCCGGGGCGTGTGTGCTCGGTGAAGCGTTGAAACATCCCATCGCCCATATCGCGATATACGACTTCGGTGCGGTGAGTGGTGATGTTTACATATGCGGGGTCGAAAGGCATAAGGCGGTCGATGGTCTTATAGACCTGCTCAATGCTCTTGCCCCTGACGGGAGGCAGTACCTCGAATGAGAATGCTGTTTTATGTTCGGTAGAGAGAAATTCTGCAACGCTATTCATAACCTAACCAATTGTTTAGTGCAAAATTATAATATTTTTCCGAATTATTATGCTCCTGTAATGGTATAAATAAACAGAATTATATAGTATAGTGTTGTTACGTCATTGCGAGGAGGACAAAGTCCGACGTGGCAATCTCCTATGATGAATGATGTGGAGGATTCCCACAGTCGCTACGCTCCTTCGGAATGACGCTCATATTACACCATCAAAGTAGATAAGTCCGTAAATAAATCAAGCGTGAAGAATAATCTCTCTTGTTTTGATGTATCTTTGTCCCCGAAATAGGCTTATACTTAGATTTATCGTTATGGAGCAAGCAAAAGAGACTGATAAAAAAGTTGCGCTGTGGAATGCGAACTACACCAAGGCGTGGATATCAAACTTTATGATATTTTTCTCGTTTATGCTGCTTACGCCGCTGCTGCCGCTATATATGGCACAGGAGTTTCACGCTGACAAAGACCTGATAGGTCTTGTGCTGTCGGGCTATACACTCACGGCGCTGCTTATTCGTCCTTTCAGCGGATATTTTGTCGATAGCTTTCCGCGTAAGATGATACTTCTGGTTAGCTACTTCTTCTTTATGGCTCTCTTTGCCGGATATATTGTGGCAGGTACGGTGGCTCTGTTTGCCGTTGTGCGCACGCTGCACGGCTTTCCGTTTGGAGCCACCACAGTAGCAAACAGCACCGTGGCGATAGATGTCCTGCACCCTTCACGCCGTGCCGAGGGCATAGGCTACTACGGCCTGAGCAACAATATAGCAACAGCGATAGGCCCTACGGTGGCTCTGCTTATATATCAGGCTTGCGAGAGTTACGACCTGCTCTTTGTCTTGTCGCTTCTGTTTGCTCTGTGTGGCTTGATAATCAGCGCAACGCTTAAACTCCCCAAAAAGGAGATTATACCCAACAAACAAAAACTCTCGCTTGACCGCTTCCTGCTGCTTCGTGGGTGGAGCCTGGGTGTGGCTATGTGCTGCCTCTCGTTCTCGTATGGTGTGCTGGCCACCTACCTTGCTATCTATGGCAAGGAGGAGCTTGGCATAACGGGCGGCACGGGTCTGTTCTTTATGATTCTCTCCATCGGTCTGATATGCTCCCGCCTGGTGGGCAGCCGCACGCTGCGACAGGGTAGGGTGGTTGAAAATGCCTCCTTTGGCGTGATGGTGTCGGTCTTTGGCTATCTGCTCTTTGCGGCGGTGCATAACCTGTGGGGATATTATGGTGCGGCACTGATCATAGGCCTCGGCAACGGACATATGTTCCCTGCCTTTCAGACGATGTTCATAAACCTCGCCTCGCACGAGCAGCGCGGCACGGCTAACTCAACACTTCTTGTGTCGTGGGATATAGGTGTAGGCCTTGGAATTCTGGTTGGAGGTGCTCTTGCCGAATATTGGGGTTATCACTCAGCCTTTTGGGGTGCGTGGGCAGTAAATCTGGCAGGTGTAATCTTCTTCCTGGGCTTTGCCCGCAGGCAGTTTATAAAGTGGCGGCTGCGATAGAATCTTTGATTGTGTCTACATAGGGTTGCGCTCGTAGGCATCAATCAGAGAGCCTGCCGTGCGGTTTACAATCCTTACACCCTGCTCGGCGGCATAGTCACGCAACACCTCGTGACCGCGGAATAACTCGGCCGTCTCGCTAAGGTACCCAGCCATAGAGTAGGGCCGCGGAGGATTTGTGGCGTTGTAATATATAGGTTGGGGCTCGACCTTGGTGGTGTCGTAGTAATGACTTGCCGTGCGACAAAGGCGGTTCTTCTCATCCACCATAAGCCCGTCGAGCAGCGTGTGGTCCACGCCGTAGAGCTCAATTGTCTTGTAACCTATGTGAATACCCGTCAGTATGCCGTTCTGCACCACCGTGCCCCAATTCCCTGAGCCTAAGCCGTGACGATAGCACCAAAACTCCACGCTGCGGAAGCCGCGAAAGAGGGTGGAGTGAAACTTTACGATGCGAATGTTGGGGTTGTGGCCTATGGCGGCACGATAGTCGAACTTCTCGGGGTTGTAGTGCTGCACATACAGAGTCATCTGCCACTCGACCTTGGCAAGAGCCTTGTAGAGGTCGGCAATGCGCTCCGTGTAGCCCGCCTTGCGGAAGAACATAGGGTCGGAGAGAACGTAATATTTGGGCTTGATTGTGGAAAACTCCTCGCTCAGCGCAAAGAAATTTCCCGCCATCATATCCGCCTCCGTCCACGCCTTCTGCTCGATGAGCTTGGGCAGTTGCTCTTTAAGCTGAGGTCCATTGCCGAGTATCGCCAGGCGCCTCGAAGGGTTCATATCAAGAGCCCCCGCACGACCCACCTCATCGCGGAAATTCTCCTTCACGGCCATAATGAGGAAGTAGAGCAACGTGTCGATGCCCTCGTGTAGAGCCTTTATGATTTTCTCCGATAAACGCATTGTCGCAAGGTTTTGATATTTGCAAATTTATGAATTTATTGCTAATTTTGCAATAATAGCGATACATTTAATTATGAGCCGCATATCTGTCATTATACCTCTTTATAATAAAGCCAAGGAGATTAGGCGTACGCTTCGGAGTATCGCCGAGCAGAATGTGCAGCCGTTGGAGATAATCGTTGTCGATGATGGCTCAACGGATGGCAGCGCCGAGGTTGTTGAGGCTATGAGTATCCCTTTGCTGCGTTTGGTAAGGCAGGATAACAGGGGAGTGAGTGCAGCCCGCAACCGTGCTATGCAACTTGCCGAGGGCGAGTGGGTAGCTTTGCTCGATGGCGATGATTGCTGGGAGAGGGGATATCTGGCAAATGTGGAGCGTATGATTGACTCCTATCCCGCAGCCGCAGCCATCGGAACAGCCTTCCTTGTCGATGACGGCAAGTGCCTTGTTGCGGGCAATACGCCTGAGGTGGAGGGTGTCGTAGATTTCTTTCGTGAGTCTATGAGCCGCTATGTGTTGATACCCTCGGCTACGGTTCTGCGTCGTGAGGTGGCTCTTGGGCTGGGGGGCTTTCCCGAGGGTATGCGTATGGGTGAGGACCAGTACCTATGGACAAAGATTGCCCGCACCTCGCAGGTGGTATTCTCGCCCGAAAGGCTTGTCGTCTATTCGCGTGCGGCAGGAAATCGCTCTGCTTCGATATATGTACCCGAGCAAACGGCTTTCTCGTTGGAGGAGCTCTATGATAAGGATGCCGACCCCGTGAGTAACGAGTATGTTGCCCGTGTGGCACTTGGCAAGGCGTTGGTTGAGAGTGCCCGAGGAGGTACTGCGGCGGCACGGCGCGCGTTGGAGTTCTTCTCCTATAATCGAATGTCGTCTCACCTGGCGCGTAAGGTCAAGGTGCTGAATGCCCTGCCTGCAAGGTTGCGTCCCGCAGCACTTGGCTTCTATAATTGGCTGGCGTGGATTGTTGCCCGCAAGGGCTTGTAGCTTATCTGTTAAGACCCGCAGCGACGATGGCCTCTGCCAACTTAAAGTCGTCGGGGTTGTCAATATCCATACTCTCTATGCGGTCGGTGACGGCTATATATGGCTTGGAACCTATGCGGCGACGCTGGTTGCGCCACACCTCACGGCGAAAGACGAAGAATGCCGAGGTCTCGATGTATATGGGTTCGAGGTCTTGCGTGCGGGGAATATGCTCCAACGAATAGTTCAGCGTCTTGCCCTGCCACCACGCAAAAGTCTGTATGCACTCGGCGCTGAATGCCGAGTCATACTCGCCACTCTCGACCCTGCTCACAGCCTGCTCGATGGTTGAGGTGCGTATAAAGGGTGATGTGGTGTGTGCCAGAATGTATATGTCGGCCTCGACCTGCTGTGTGAAGGCATCGTATATCTCGGCACCGAGTGTGGAGTTTGAGTCCAGACGCTCGTCACGCTGCAAGAACTTCACCCCTGCTGGCAGGTACTGTTCCACCTCGCGGTTGCTGCAAAAGACATACACCTCGTCTATGTTTGAGGCTTTGGCGAGGCTCTCCAACAGGTAGGTCATCATAGGACGGCCACCCAGCTCACGCAGGTTCTTGCCCTCTATGCGCTGGCTGTTAAGACGTATGGGAACAAATGCTACTCTCTTCATAACTCTTACAGTACTAATAGGTTGCAACCCCTGATGTCGGCACCCGACAGCCTGCCGTCAATTGAGAATGAGCCATCGGCAAAGGTGCGTCCCACATCCTGCGTGGAGATAAAGGCGCACGAGGTTAAGTTCATAAGGTCTATAATATTCACGGCTCCGCGTGCCGGCGAGTGGAGTATCCTCAGCGGGTTATTTACATCACGCACCAGCACCTTCATCCATCGTGGCGCACGGAATATGCCCTCGCCCGCAGAGTATGCCTGCGAGGTGAGCTCTGCCATACCATACTCCGAGTGAATCTTCTCCACCCCAAATGCCGAGCATAGTATCTTGTGAAATTCGCTCTTGGGCAGCTCCTCACGCTTACCCTTCATGCCGCCCGTCTCCATTACGATAGTGTTGCGCAACTTGGGTGCATAACGCTCCGCCAAATCCCACAGGGCATAGCTCACGCCAAGCAGTATCTTTGGACGGGGGTCGGCCTCTATGTCGGCAAGCAGCTTGTCGTACTCGTCGAGGTAGAAGCCTCCTGAGCCGCTGCGCTCAATCATCTTATCGACCATATACACCAACGAAGAGCCTTCACGTTGCAGGTAGTTAGGCAGCAGGGCGTAGATGCTCCACCCCTGCACATCACCATAGAACAGCTCAAATGCCGAGAAGAACGCCTGCTCGTATATGTTAAGGTCGCTCATCAGGTGGCGTGAGGGCGTTAGCCCCGTTGTGCTGCTCGACGTGAATATCTTTTGCGGAGGCTGCTCACCGCAGTATACGTCAAAGGTCTTGAATAACTCGATAGGCATGAAGGGTATCTTGTCGAGTGTCGTTACCTGCGTGTGGTCAATGCCGAGCAACTCGATATACTGCTTGTAGGGCGCACACCTCTCGGCCTGAAAGTGAAACACCTCCAATGCCGCGGCCTCGAACTCCCTGTCGCCGGAAATTGATAATATCTTCTCACAGCCTATCATATTACAAAGGTAAGAAAAATGCCGAAATGAGAGATAATAAATTTTAAGTAATATTTTGATACGCACAAAAAATCATATATATTTGTGTTGAAATACATATTAAACACGGGAAGTGTAAGTTTATTCTTGAATTATGAACGTAGGAAATTCAAAGATGAAAAGAATAGGCAGACATTTTTCTGCGTCGTATCCATTGTGGATTTCGGCGTGGGTTGTCGCTTATTTAATTCATCGAGGTATCCTACGACCTATAATTCTTAAATAGGCTTCAGCACCACGCTTTCTTTTTATATTAATAGCCGTATATGGGTGCAGATGCGGCATAAACTTTATTAAAATGAAAAAGTATTATTATTTGTTTGTGGTAGTATTCGCAGCGATGAGCCTTTGTGCTTGTTCTGATGGTGTGGGTAATGGTGACAATGACGGAAATCCAGACAGGACAGAGGATGGCAACGGCAATGGCAACGCCGATAATGGTGGCGATGATGTTGAAGGAGTTTCTGTTGTAGGTACTTGGAAATGTGTTGCTTATGAAGGGTATGATTCTGACGGCGAGTGGAATGAAGTATATGATGATACGAATAATTATTGGGGATATAAGTTTAACGAAGATGGTACAGGCTTTGACTTCGAGTGCGAGGAGGGAGCAATAGATGCTTTTGAAATAGAATGGGCTAAAACTGAAAATAAATTAACAATATCATTCTATGATGGTGATTACCACGAGATGGATGTGTACGAGATTGAAAAACTGACTTCTTCAGAATTTGTTATCGTAGAGTATTGGAAGTCATCTGATGGCAGCATTACTGAGATGGAAAAATATACCTATCAACGAGTAGCTGATATCAATATAAGTGATGACATTACTGGTGGAAATGATGTAGATGATTCCAATAAAGATTCTGTTATTGATTCAGAAGATTTGATAGGAACGTGGAAATGTATTCATGAAGTAATCTATGGGGAAGGAGAGTATGATATTGCAGAAGGAGAAGATACCTGGGGTTGGACTTTTACAGAGGATACTGCTTTTGAATTCGATTTCTATGATGGGAAATATGATTTTGATGATAATGTTACTGCATACAGAGTGGAAAATAATAAGATAATTCATAAGTATAGCGATGGAGAAACCTTTTCCTATGTGATTAATAGCTTTGAAAATGATATTATGGTATTAGCGGGATCAAGAGATGTTTTTACATTTAAGAAACTATCCGAGACAATACCCCCTACTGATTACAACGATTAAGAATATATTTTACACACAAACTCCATTGGTGATGCTTAAAAAATAGTAAAAAAGTGTTCTTAGGTTGAATATTTTGTGTAAATTTGTATTATTACTGAGATTGACAGAGTTATAAAACCACCTTATATGGAGTTATTTGGCAATACCAAGGATTTTATCCGTGCACGATATTTTTGGTTGCGAGAGCGTATTTCGCCATCGAAATATAGCGATGCGAGGCAGATACCAATCATCATCAACAGCTTTAACAGACTAT
The DNA here is from genome assembly GCA_045603645.1 of Alistipes sp. GTDB lineage: Bacteria > Bacteroidota > Bacteroidia > Bacteroidales > Rikenellaceae > Alistipes. The sequence goes on from JAZUMN010000016.1 coordinate 11,167, forward strand.
CTACGCTCAAACAACTTATAGCCTCATTGGAGCAGCGTGGCTGGACAAATATCTACATCCTGGATAATTGCAGTACCTATCCTCCTTTGCTTGAATGGTTTAAGAGTACAAAGTATGAGGTTATTTATCTCCCCGCCAATCTGGGATTCAAGGCTTTATGGAGGCACAAACCCTCTCGTAAGCGTTTCTGTGGAGATTATTACATCTACACAGATGCCGACCTGGTGCTTGACAAGGATTGCCCTGCCGATATAATTGACAGAATGTTCAAGCTGCTGAAAAACAATTACCCCTACGCTTTCAAGATAGGTCCTTCGATTCGTATTGATGACCTGCCCGACTGCTATAACAGAAAGAGGGAAGTGATTGAGTGGGAGTCGCAGTTCTTTCTCCGACCTGTTGGCGATGGGTTGTATCGTGCTCCTATTGATACTACGTTCGCTTTGTATCGTCCGCGCATAGGTCTGAGCAGACGAATGTCGCTTGAATCATACCGTATGGCTGCACCATATCAAATAGTTCATCTGCCCTGGTATGAAAATTCTGACGCATTAACAGACGAGGAGCAATATTACAAGTCGCATTGTAGTCACGCCACATCGTGGGGTGGTAAATAGAGTTAGAAGTGCACGGACGGAAGCCTATGTTGTGGTGACTTATTTCTCTTTACACACAAACTCCGATATGGAAATCGAAAACTCGACCCCCATATCGGAGTTTTTATGTGAGCATTGAAGGGTTATTTCTTGCCCTTTGGTGCCAGCATCATATTCATCTTCTTGCCATCGAGCTTAGGCATCATCTCAACCTTCGCAATCTCCTCCAAGTCGGTGGCAAAGCGCAGCAGAAGTATCTCACCCTGCTCCTTGAAGACGATAGAGCGACCGCGGAAGAATACCGAAGCCTTGACCTTCGCGCCCTCCTTGATGAAGTTCTCGGCGTGTTTGAGCTTGAAGTTATAGTCGTGGTCGTCGGTCTGAGGCCCAAAACGAATCTCCTTGACCACTACCTTGACCTGCTTGGCCTTAATCTCCTTAGCCTTGCGCTTCTGCTGGTAGAGGAACTTCTGATAGTCGGCAATGCGACATACGGGAGGCTCCGCCTTGGGCGAAATCTCGATAAGGTCGAGCTCCATATCCTCGGCCATGGCTAACGCCTGACGGATAGGTACTACAAGGTTGGGCTCTACATTCTCGCCTACCAAGCGCACCATAGGAGCCGTAATCTCCTCGTTGATACGGTTGGGGTTGTCGTTCTCTGCTCGTTTGCCTCGCATACCCTGCTGTTGAGGCTTGTTTGCACCACCCATAGGACGTGGCGTAAACGGTTTTTGTGTAATTGCCAAATTGGTAAAATTTACTTTGTTGTGTAATCAGTTATTATTGCATCTTGTTTGCTTCAATCTCGGCATTAACCTGCTGCTTGATGTAGTCGGCGAACTCGGCAACGCTCATAGCGCCCTTGTCGCCCTCGCCCTGAACACGCACCGACACCTTGCCCTCCTGAGCCTCCTTCTCGCCTACGATAAGCAGGAATGGGATGCGTTTGAGCTCGTTGTCACGAATCTTACGGCCAATCTTCTCGTTGCGCTCATCAACCTGCACGCGTACATCTGCACGGGCCAGGGTCCTGGCAACCTCGTTGGCGTAGTCGTTGAACTTCTCCGAGATAGGCAGGATGACAGCCTGGTCGGGAGTGAGCCACAATGGGAACTTACCCGCAGTATGCTCCAACAGCACAGCCACGAAGCGCTCCATAGAGCCAAATGGCGCACGGTGAATCATAATTGGGCGGTGCAGCTTGTCGTCGTTGCCCTTGTATGTAAGGTCGAAACGCTCTGGGAGGTTGTAGTCAACCTGAATAGTACCCAGCTGCCAGCTTCTGCCGAGGGCATCCTTAACCATAAAGTCGAGCTTAGGACCATAGAATGCAGCCTCGCCCAACTCTACCGTTGTGTTCAGCCCCTTCTCCTTACAAGATTGCATAATGGCACTCTCGGCCTTCTCCCAATTCTCGTCCGAGCCGATGTACTTCTCGGTATTGTTAGGGTCACGCAGTGAAATCTGCGCTGTATAGTTGTCGAACTTCAACGTGCGGAAGATGTAGAGCACGATGTCGATAACCTTCTCGAACTCCTCCAACAGCTGGTCGGGGCGCACGAAGAGGTGAGCATCGTCCTGCGTGAAGCTACGCACGCGGGTAAGGCCGTGCAACTCGCCCGACTGCTCGTAACGGTATACTGTGCCGAACTCCGCCAAACGAACAGGCAGGTCTTTGTATGAGCGTGGCTTTGAACGGTATATCTCGCAGTGGTGAGGGCAGTTCATAGGCTTCAACAGGTACTCCTCGCCCTCGAATGGGGTGTGTATAGGCTGGAACGAGTCCTTGCCATACTTTGCGTAGTGACCCGATGTCACGTACAAATCCTTATTTCCGATATGGGGTGTGATAACCTGCATATAGCCGTAATCCTTCTGAATCTGGCGCAGGAAACGCTCCAAACGGTCACGCAGCTCGGCGCCCTTTGGCAACCACATAGGCAAGCCCTGACCCACACGCTGTGAGAACATAAAGAGTTCCAGGTCCTTGCCCAGCTTGCGGTGGTCACGCTTCTTGGCCTCCTCAATCATAGCCAGGTACTCGTCGAGCATTGACTTCTTGGGGAACGAGATACCGTAGATACGCGTAAGCATCTTGTTCTTCTCGTTGCCGCGCCAGTAAGCACCTGCCACAGAGGTGAGCTTCACGGCCTTGATAACACCCGTATTGGGGATATGTGGACCACGGCAGAGGTCTGTGAATGAGCCGTTGGTGTAGAATGAGATGGTGCCATCCTCCAAGTCCTGGATAAGCTCCACCTTATATTGGTCGCCCTTCTCGGTAAATGTTTTCAGAGCCTCCTGCTTTGAAACCTCGGTGCGCACCAGCTCCTCCTTCTGACGAGCCAGCTCCTGCATCTTCTTCTCGATAGCGTCGAGATCGCCCTCGGTGATAGGTGTTGGAGAATCTACGTCGTAGTAGAAGCCGTTGTCGATAGCGGGGCCGATACCGAACTTGATACCTGGGTAGAGGCTCTGCAAGGCCTCCGCCAGAAGGTGTGAAGATGTGTGCCAGAAGGCGTGCTTGCCCTCGGCATCCTCCCACTTGTAGAACTTAATTGTCGCATCCTCTTCGATGGCGCGTGTCATATCGACAGTTGCGCCGTTTACCGCAGCAGCCAAACAGTCGGCAGCTAAACGAGGGCTGATGCTCTCGGCTACTTGGTAAGCAGTTGTCCCTTTGGCGAACTCCTTTACATTGCCATCGGGAAAAGTAATTTTAATCATAGTGCTTTAATAGTGTTAATTTATATTTTGAGCCTTCCGATGCTTCCACAATTACGAGACGGAATACATCTTGGGACTCGGTTGTATGTCTAATTCAAAATTAAGAATTCAAAATTCAAAATTTGAAAATCTTTTCTAAATTCACTCCTCTCTCTTTCTTACAAGCGGAAAAATATATGCAAAGCAGAAACAGACAATGGCTACAATATAGCACGCTTGTGCCACCTCCTTTAACATAGGTGCCGCCTCACTTGTGTTGCTCTCATAGACGCTGATTCCCAACGATGCAATAGCAGCAACTATCAATATCAGTTTCCAGCCTGTCAATCTCTTCATTGTCTTTGCTCTGCCAAATTATTTACTCCACACTCTGGTTACGGAAGTACATCGCATAACGTGAGAAGTGGATGTTGTTGTATGGTTCGAGCCAGAACTCCTTTGTTGCGTGTGTGGCTGGAACGTGGAAGCGCAATACGCCGCCCTTGTCGTCACGCTTCATAGCTGCGATAAGAGCCTCGGGCGACACGGTAATCTCAGGAGCCCACTCCATAGGTACGCGCTTGTTGCCGATGGTGCGACGAGCCAGACGGCAGTCGCTCTTTTTGAGGTTTGGATCGTCAATGCGTGTGCCAAGCAATACGGGGCCGTAGAAGTATGCGTGGTAGTACTTGCCACCCGGAACGACTTCCGAGTGGAGCTCAGGCTGCAAGGTGACGACTATCTGGTCGTTCTTCTTCCACTTTCTGTTGATGAGAATGTAGCCATCCTCCAACTCAACCTTCGCAGGCTTGCCGTTTACTGCTACCGCAACCTCCTTGCTCCACCAGGGGTGACGCAGGGCGATAGTAGCCTTCTTGGCCTTAGCACAATCAACGGTGATTGTAGAGGGATTCTCAACGGGGAATGTGGTCTTCTGACTCAGAGTCAGGCCCTTCTCCTTCCAGTTAAGGTTAGATGCTATGTACATATTTACAAATACGGTATCCTCAGCCTTGGCATAAATCATCTTACCCAACTTGGCAGGAGCCTGCATACCCGTACCTGTGCAGCACCAGAAACTGTCATACTTCGTGCCATAGACCTTGTAGTGTGCAGGACGCATAGGTGTGTAATATACACACATACCCTGCTCAGGGTCGAAGTTGGCCATAATCTGGTTGAGCAGTACGCGCTCGTAGTAGTCTATGTACTTCACATCGCCGTCGTTCTGGTAAACAGCCTCGGTCAGACGCATCATATTTACCGAGTTACAAGACTCAGGGCCACCAAAGTTAGGAATCTTCTTCTCGAACTGGTCGATAGGGAAGAAGTGCTCGCCGGTGGAGTTGCCGCCGTTGGCCCAGGTGTGCTTCTCGGATACAATCTGCCAGAAGAAACGTGCGGCGCGGTAGAAATCCTGGTTGCCGGTGTAGGTATATACACGCTCGAAACCTGTGAACTTAGGAATCTGTGTGTTTGCGTGCCAGCCGTGCAGAACATCCTTGCCATCCTTTGCAGGCACCCACATATCCTCGTCGTTGAGGCGGTTTGCCCAATCGAGGAATCGCTGCTCGCCTGTGATTGAATATACGTCGATGAATGACTCGTTGATACTTCCGTGCTCACACACCAGCAGACGCTGCACCTGCTCGTGGTCGAGTTTGTCAATGATGGTCTTGCCAAACCAATCGGCCAAATCAACCAAAATGGTCTTTGCCAATGGGAGGTTGAACTCGCAATATACATCATACAAGCCCAGCATAACCTTGTTCATGATATATACAGGCTCCCACAACTGTCTGATATGTGAGTCCTTGGGCAGATTTGTAGGGATGATAAGAGGGTTCGTAGTCTTGAAATCACCCTTTCTGACCTCACCAAACAGGGCCTTTACATTTGGCTGTGCACCGATGAAGCCCTCGCCATCTGCCACCTGACATTCGCGCAGACCCTTCAAGGCGTGCTCAATCTTTGGCAGTACGCGCTCGTCGCCCGTAGATTTATATGTCATCGTCATTGATGAGAGCCAGAAGCCCATAATATGGCCTGACAAAGGACCTCCGCCCCAGACGTTTTCAGACTCCCAGTTAGGATAAGGCTTGTGGCCCTGCATTGAGAGCCCTGCCTCGCGGCGGAACCAAGCCAGCAGACGGTCCACCTCCAACGAAATAAGATAGTCGTTATTGAGGGTTTGCAGGTTGAGCATTTGAGGGTCGGTGACGCGCACATCCTTCAAGTCGAACAGCTCGCGTACCGGTTTGTACTGAGGCTCTCTCACAATCTGACCTTGTGCAGATGCAGCAAGGCTAAAACATACGCTACACAACAGCGTTACAAACATAAGTTTCCTTGTCATAATGTAGTTATTTGAGTTATTTTAAGTCGTTCTAATATTACTCCTCCTGCTCGGGAAGCTTCAAATCCTTAACCGACACATCACGACCCTTCTCGCGCTCGAAGTGCTGCAATGGGTTGCGATTCCACTGCTCCCACTCGCGGCGGTTGCGTACAATGTCTATTGCCGCGTAGATGGCATTACGCATCGACTGCGCATCGGCAATGCCCTTGCCCGCAATGTCGTAGGCGGTGCCGTGGTCGGGCGAGGTGCGTACCTCGCTCAGTCCTGCGGTGAAGTTCACGCCTTCGGGCGAGAGCGTCTTGAATGGTGTCAGCCCCTGGTCGTGATACATAGCCAGCACGGCGTCATACTTTGCATATCCGCCCGTGGCGAACAGCCCATCGGCAGGAAATGGACCAAAGGCGAGCGTGCCCGCCTGGAAGGCCTCCTCAATGGCTGGCTTGATAATCTCCTGCTCCTCTGTGCCGAGCATACCTCCCTCACCGGCATGTGGGTTGAGTGAAAGAACTGCTATGCGTGGCTCAACGATGCCGAAGTCCTGTTTAAGCGCTGAACGCAGGGTAGTGAGTGATGAGATAATCTTCTCCTTGCTTATGCTGCGGCTCACCTCCGATACGGGGATGTGAATGGTAACCAAACCTACACGCAGGCGGTCGCTGCACATAATCATCATAGGCTCGCCTTCAAGGTTTGCGGCCATAAATTCGGTGTGGCCTGTGAACCTGAACTCCTCGCTCTGCGCCATCTCCTTGTCTATCGGGGCTGTAACCAAAGCGTCTATGGCACCCTCGCGAAGGTCTGTAACAGCCCTCTGCAACGCCTCCACAGCTGCCTTGCCCGCCTCCTTTGAGGCTACGCCTGGCTGGGGCCTACACTCGCCGCACGTCACAAGGTTTACCTTGCCCTTGCGTGCCTCCTCGGCCGAAGAAACGACGTTGAACTGCACCGTGCCCTCCTCGTTGTCGAGCGTCTCGGCGTAAAACTTTGCCGCCTGCTGCGAGCCATACACCACGGGGGTAAACAGCTCTGTTGTGCGGCTGTCTATAAGTGTGCGGAGTATCACCTCCCAGCCAATGCCGTTGGTGTCACCCTGCGTAATTCCTATTTTGAGTCTGTTGTCTGACATAAATATACTTGTTTTCAAAGAGCAAATATACTAATAATTTTCAATTATTAGCGTTTTGTGGCCAAATTGCACCCTGCAAACTAAAAAAAAAACGACCCCGAAGAGCCGTTTTTTATAATTTTTTCAAGCGATGAAAGCTTATTTTGTCATTCGGCGCCTGAATTCTGCGCAGACAATGCCTGTTGCCATCGCAACGTTGAGCGACTCAGAGCCTTGACGCTCGGCAGGGTATGAGGGTATAAGCAGCCTGTGGGTAAAACTCCTGGCACACGCTGCGCTCACGCCCTTGCCTTCGTTGCCCATAACTATAACGCCGCTATGTGAGAGCGACGAGGAGTAGATATTATCTCCGTTGAGCATCGTTCCATATACGGGTGTGCCTGTGGCGGCCGTGCGGGCAAGGAACTCTGCCAGAGGCAGGTAGTGCACCCTCACACGCAATATAGCACCCATCGTTGCCTGCACAACCTTGGGGTTGAAGCAGTCGGCGGTGTCGGTGGAGCAGAATATATCCTCCACGCCAAACCAGTCGGCAAGGCGTATTATGGTGCCTAAGTTGCCCGGGTTCTGCACTCCGTCAAGGGCTATACTCAAAGAGTTGGCGGGGGCTGCTGCGGGCACTGTGTGGCGGGGCTGCTCGACAACGGCCAGCGACGATGAGGCTGTTTTGAGTTGCGATATGCGCTCCATATCCTTTGCCGATACGGTCTCGGCATAGGGACTCAGGTGCCCCTCCAAGGCGTATATGCTGCGCACCCTCAACCCCGAAGCTATTATCTCCGAGATGAGCTTGTCGCCCTCGGCTATAAAGAGCCCCTCCTGGTCACGGTTGCGTTTGTCGGAGAGTGAGCGTATGAATTGTATCTCTTGCTTGGTCATCTTCGTGTGCGTTTTTCCTCGATGGTGAATGTTGTCCCCTCGCGAGCAATCTCGGTTGCGGGGAATATCTCGCGGCTCTCTTGCAGCAGCGGTTCCAAATCTTTGTAGCGGGACGAGAAGTGCCCAATAAGCAACTTTCCCGCACCTGCCATCTGTGCCACCTTGGCGGCGTCGGCTGTGGTTGCGTGCCCTCGCTCCTTTGCTATCTTACGCTCCGTGGCAGCATAGGTGGCCTCGTGATAGAGCATATCTACCCCCTCGACCATCTTTGCCAGCCGCGCCGAGTAGTTTGTGTCGGAGCAGTAGGCATACGCCACGGGAGGGTAGGGACGGTAGGTGAGCAGGTCGTTGGCAATCCTTTCGCCCGAACTCAGCGTTATATCCTCGCCTCGCTTGGCTGCAACTATCTGGTGTATATCGAGCCCGTAACGCTCTATGGCATACTTTGTTACGTTCAGCGCAGGCTCTTTTTGCCGGAACAGGTAGCCTGCCGTAGGCACTCTGTGGCGCAGTGGCAGTGACCATACTTCGGTGGTGTCGTTCTCGAAGATTATGCGGTGCTTGGTAGTATCCACCTCAACCCACTGTGGTGTGTAGGGCAGATTACTCTCAAAGAGTCGCAGGAAGGCCTCCAATGCCTCGCCAAAGGGGCGCGGAGCATAAATCTTCAATGGTGTACGCCTGCCATACAACCCCAGCGTTGAGAGCAGCGGAAAGAGCCCAAAGACGTGGTCGCCGTGCAGGTGTGAGATAAAGACGGCACGCAGTTTAAGTGGCGATATGCCACAACGCGCCATCTGTCGCTGCACACCCTCTCCCGCATCAACCAAAAAGAGTTGCTCGTTGATGTTTACCACCTGCGCCGAGGGGTGACCCTGCGCCGAAGGCTTTGCCGAGGCGTTGCCGAGTATGGTTACAGCAATTGGCATTACTTGCTCAGCAAATATCTCTCGCAGTCCAGGGCAGCTATGCAGCCCGAGCCTGCGGCGGTGATGGCCTGACGGTAGTGAGGGTCCTTAACATCGCCTGCGGCAAAGACACCCTCGATGTTGGTCTTGGATGTGCCCGGGATGGTCTTGATGTAACCCTCGGCATCGAGTTCCAGCTTACCCTTGAAGAGATCTGTGTTGGGGTGGTGTCCGATTGCCAGGAAGAAGCCCGAGATGTCGATGGTGGTCTCCTCGCCCGATGAGTGGCGCAGCAGAGCTCCCGTTACGCCATCGTCATCGCCCAGCACCTCCACGGTGTTGTACTCGAACATAACCTTGATGTTGGGGGTGTTGAATACCCTCTCCTGCATAGCCTTTGAGGCGCGCAGGAATGGCTTTCTGACAATGAGATAGACCTGCTTGCAGATAGATGCCAGGTAGGTGGCTTCCTCGCAGGCTGTGTCGCCACCGCCTACCACTGCCACATCCTGCTTGCGGTAGAAGAAGCCGTCACACGTCGCGCAGGCACTTACACCCATACCTCTGAACTTAGCCTCCGACTCCAACCCGAGATACTTCGCCGAAGCTCCCGTAGCTACGATAAGTGTCTCGGCCTCAATCTGCTTCTCGCCATCGATGGTTACCACGAATGGACGCACGTCGAAGTCTATGTTGGTGACAATACCGAAGCGCACATCAGCGCCAAAGCGCAGCGCCTGACGCTTCAAGTCCTCCATCATTGCCGTACCCGTGATACCCTCGGGATAGCCCGGAAAGTTCTCAATCTCGGTTGTTGTTGTCAGCTGACCACCCGGCTCAATACCCTCATACAGCACGGGGCTGAGGTTGGCGCGTGAGGCATAGATTGCTGCGGTATATCCCGCAGGACCACTGCCTATGATAAGACATTTTGTCTGTTCCATAATAGTTTTTATTTAAGTTTATAATTATAATTGCTTGATTGTTAGGGCGTCGCACCCCCCCCCGAGGGATTCTTCCCACGGGCTGAGCTGCCCACCCGAATAGTCGAACAGGGCCCATCGTCCATCTTTATTTACTCTCGACCAGCCGTTATCGACATCAAACTCCACCGTCTCGTATATGGGCTCGATGATGTAGTTGCCCTGGCGGTCAATGAGTCCCATACCCTGCGCGGTCTCCACCTCGGCACGTCCCTCACAGAAGTCGTTCGCCCACAGATATTGGGGTGGAATAACCTCCTCGCAGTTGCAATCGACGTAACCCCAGCCCTTGTCGCTCTCGACGGCAATCAGCCCCTCGTGCATATCTCCGGCGTAGAGGTATTTATCAAGTGCACTCCCTACGGTGTAGGGCGCAAAGTCGGGCTCGCAAAGTAGCATACCTTCGGCGGATGATGCAATCTTCGTGCGAAGTCTCTCTATTGCCTCACTGTCGCCCCCTCTCTTGTCGGTTGCGTAGTACCAGCGTATGGGGTAGAGGATGCCGTTGGAGTCAATCAGTATGTTCTCCTCGCGGAGGTTGTTATGCGACACATCGGCAGCCGACAAGGCTCTCTCCAAGGCGTCGAGTGCAAGGCTCAGCCGTTGTGCCTCCCGTCCATCGCCCATATTTGCAATGGCATCGGCAAGGGGCAGGGCGTCGGGCAGAGGTTCGAGCAGGATGTCACAATGACAGCCCTCTGCGCCCGCAGAGTCGTGATGCATCTCATCGCGGAAAATCTCCATCTTTGGTATCAGTCCGCATTTGAGGTGTCGCTGCAAGGGCAGGAAACGCTCTACACGCCTTAATGCTGTGGTACACAGGGGCATACTCAGCAGGTGGGCTCTGCCTTGCCGCAGGATGCGTGTCTGGGCAAAGTATGTTGAGCGCACAATAACCTCATCGCTCCAAGCAATCTCTTTCAACTGCTTGAAGTATAATCGGGGCTCGCCGAGAGCTGTGCGTAGTGAGGATATGGTCGCCATACTATTCCAGTTGAGTAATGCTGCGTGAGCCTATGTTAATCATCGATATAAGTTCTATCACCGAGGCGTTGTAACCCATACCCACAAAGGGAGGCGTAGCACCCACACCTTTCAGGTTGTGTATGGCTGCATCAAGCACAGAAGGCATAGTACTCGAACAGTCGGCGAGCAGCCGTGCTTTGGGATTCAGGAGCGTAACCTCCTCCTGCGTGGGGAATATCACCGAGGGCAGGCTGTTGTCAGAGCATATATGAATATTCAGCAGCAATGTGTTGCCGTCGGTTGTCGAGGTGCGTTTTATCAGCGAGCATACATCCCTCAGGTCGTTGTCGCCGCAGTCTGTGGGCTCTCCGTCGGTGATGTTTATCACAATGGGTGGAAAGCTATCCTGATTCAGAGGTTGCCCGCACCACTCCTCAACCAGTCCCAGCGCCCTGTGCAGAGCCTCATACATAGGCGTTGTGCCCTCGGCCAGGGGCTCTATCCAATTCTTCTGGGGGTGACGCGTGAGTAACATCGTGCCATCTTCCAACTCCTGCTCAAAGGCGATTACCGAGGTTTTGGGCTCCTTGGTTGAAAGCTCCTTAATGGAAGAAAAACCCTCGGTGCAGAGCAGGCTCTCGGTCTTGTTGCCACAGTAGCCTATGACGGCTATGTCGTAGTAGTTGCGGATGCCATCCGTGCGGCGGCATCGGTCCAGTAGCTCGGTTATAAGGGAGTTGGCGGTGTATGTAACAACCTGTGACTTGGGAGCTGTCATATTGCCAAACCTGACGTGCTGCTGCATCGACGCCGAGCGGTCGAGGAGCAGAACTAAGGCTGTGCGGTGGCTGCGAGTTATCTCCTGATTATACATTTCGATTCCCTATTTGTGCAAATATAATGTTTATCGCACAGATAGGCAAATTTATAAAATAATTTCTTTGAAAGGGGGCTCCTGACTGCTGTGGCTGAGGTATATGACACCTTTGCGAATCTTTACCTTGGTCGAGGCGCTGACGGTTGCTATCCTTTCGCCATTGCAGCGCAGCAGATGCTTGTACTCTGCCAGCCTGACCTGCAAAACACCCTCCCTGGGGTCGTTGCACTCGTCAAAAAGAGGTGCTATTGCCCAGCCTGCATCGGTGGAGTAACCCCATAGCCCGTGCCATACGTTTGCCTCCATCTGCTCCTTGTCGTAGGTGGGGAGTGTTGCGGGTGCAGAGAATATCCGTTGCAGCAGGAAGAGTTGCGGCGAGCTGTCGCGCAGCATACGCGCAATGTGGTATTGGCGTGGCATACATCGCGCGGCAAACATATCCAGCACCTTGTGCCACCAATCACCTGGGCAGTGCTCGCCGCTTTGCACGTTGCGCACATAGTTGTAGCCTATTCTCGAATGATATATCTCGCGCGGATGTATCTGTGGCTGGTGGTACTGACGGTAATACTCGGCCATCTCGGGAACTGTGGCGTAGGCGTGCAGCAACGTCGAGAGAAAGGCTATCGAGTAGTCGTCTATATGCTTATCAAACAGTGCGGTGGTGCGCAGCGGGTGCTGGTATGAAACTGTGCCCGTTTCAATCGCCGGCCTGCCCTGCAATGCAGGCACAAAGGCAGCATCCCAATCAATGGCACGAAGCTCCCCATCGGGGCAGACGATTATGTTTTCGGGCTTTATGTCGCCGTGAGCACGCTCGTTGTGGAGCAGTGCGGCAGCCATTCGGTCAAAGGCCTCGGCCAGATGTTTTAGCTCCTCGGCAGAGAGCTCCTGGCATAGCCTCTCGTGCAGCGTAACACCTTCGATATAGTCGGTGAGCAGACAATCAATCCAGAACCTGCGCCCTGTAATATCGCTTACGCATAGCTCGGTAGGGTGAAACTCCTTGCCATATATTGCGCCAAGATATGGGTTGTGACGTGTGTAGCATTTCAGAATCTTCTTCCGCCCGTTATGAAAGGCTGTGAAAACCACCGAGGCGTTGCCCGTGACAAAGTGAGGCCCCTCTTCGCTGCGCACAATATCCAGCTCTTTGAGCGTGCGCCAGTGAGTGTAGGGGTTTGCTACGGCATATACTATGTTATGTATGTTTGTCACGGCAAAAACTCATCTTAGAAATAAGGGGCTGTCCAACAAGTTTTTGGACAGCCTCGCTTTTTTAGAATTTGTATAACAAGAGCTATTTTGAAGCTGCTCGCAGGCTGAAAAAGCGCAGTTTACTTAGCGTAAATGAGCATTTTTCAGACAAGGCAGATGCCGAAAGAGCCTTGTTAGACAGATTCTTGAAAATTTCAATTAAAAGTCTATTAGTTGCATCCGCAATCGTGGTCGCCGCAGCCACCATCGCAGCCACTTTCGCAGTCACCGTGACATCCGCAGTTGCAACCGCCTTGCGCTGCCAAATCCTCGGGCGTAACGTCGCGCACCTCGACAACCTCAACATCGAAGTTCAGGGTCTTGCCCGCCATAGGGTGGTTGAAGTCCATCTTAACGCTCTCCTCTGCAACCTCCTTCACAACGCCGAGCATACGGTTGCCCTGCGCATCGCTCATAGGCACCTGGCTGCCCACGAAGAGAATCTCCTCGGCGAGCTTGCCATCAACCATAAAGATGCTCTTTGGAAGGTCAACCACAGCCTCGGGGATAATCTCGCCGTAGCCATCCTTGGGCTCCAATGTAAACGAAACTTTATCGCCTGGCTCCTTGCCAATGATAGCACCCTCGAACTTAGGGAGCAACATACCTGCGCCGCAGATGAACTGCAAAGGCTGACCCTCGCGTGACTGGTCTGCAATCTGACCATCAACCGTCAGTGTGTAGTTCACTGACACCATTTTGCTGTTTTCAACTCTCATATTCTTGTGATTTTAGTTTTCCCGACTGCAAATATACGATTTATTTTGATTTTTTGTATTGCCATTAAGAAAACAGTTGTGTTAAACAGAGATATGCGCCTTGTCTGCTGCCGCAAAAAAGTTATGCAGTCAGCAACCCTGTAATTACAAATGCCGCCAACGTAGTGCTTGCCAGGCCGTTGAGAGTGCCGAAGGCTATGCCTATGTAAAGCTGACGCGTGGGGGTGACAAGTATATGTTCCAGGATGATTATGGCGGTGAAAATCACCGCGCCAACCCATATCCACACGCTGCGGGGCATTAACGCCACAAACCACCCAAGCGCCGCAATGCTTACTATGTGCAAGGCTATGCTTATGTAAAGCGATGTCCTGACCGAAAACTTTGAGGGTATGGAGTGCAGGCCCTCCCGTATGTCGAACTCTCTGTCCTGCAAGGCGTAGATGATGTCGAAGCTGCCACACCACGTCATAACAAGCAACGACAGCACACAGGGCACCAGGGCGAACTCTCCCCTGACAGCTATATATGCACCCACGGGAGCTATGCCCAGCGAAAGACCCAGCACCAGGTGTGCCAGCGAGGTGAAGCGTTTGCAGTAGCTATACGACATAATGACGAGCAGAGCCACGGGCGCGAGCACCGCCGTAAGTGAATTTATCGTCGCTGCCGTAACCATAAACAGCACTGCATTACCCGCCACAAACCACATCGCTGCGCGGGGCGAGATGACGCCTGCGGGTATTTCACGGCCTGACGTACGGGGATTTTTGGCATCTATCTTCCAATCGGCCCAGCGGTTAAAACCCATAGCCACATTGCGTGCAAAGACCATACACAAAATCACCTGCACCAACAGCATCGCCCACCAATAAGGGTTGCTGCCCGCCATCGTCTCGGGGCTCGACTTCACGGCATAGACAAACGACATCAGCGCAAAAGGCATCGCAAAAATAGTATGCGAAAACTTCACCAGACGGGCATATTTCGTAATCAAATTCATCTCAAAGAGTTTTTATGATGCAAAGATAGGGATAGGGACTCGGAATTCAAAATTTTCATCTTTTATCTTGTTGCAGCAGTATGAATTCAATAAATAAATACGTCATTCCCCGGAGGATGATTTATCATCCGACGATGGGAATCTACCGCTTACTAAATGCTTTATTGCTCTTGCCACTGCCCTAAAACAAAGGTAGATGCCAATCATTTTTGCCTGCACACTAATCACTATTGCATCTGTCGTGGAGTGCAAAAATGTGGCATGACGTTGTAACAGATTAGGGAGTTTAAGGAGTTTAGGGAATTTAAGGAAATACTTTGTTGCATCATCTCTAAACTCTCTAAACTCCCTAAATTCCCTATTCCCAACGACAAACCTTGTGCGTCAGCCCAATAATTTTGAATTTTGAATTTTGAATTTTGAATTTGTAGGCGTATCTTTGCACGATTACATATATTATATGCGATGAAGAAAATTCGTAATTTCTGTATCATAGCCCATATTGACCACGGCAAATCTACTCTTGCCGACCGTCTGTTGGAGTTTACCAACACGCTCAACCAGCGCGAAATGCAGTCGCAGGTACTTGACGATATGGACCTTGAACGTGAGAAAGGTATCACCATCAAGAGCCACGCCATACAAATGGAGTACAAGGCTCTGAGTGGCGAGACATATACACTCAACCTTATTGACACTCCGGGGCACGTCGATTTCTCATACGAGGTAAGCCGTGCCATAGCATCGTGCGAGGGCGCTCTGCTTGTGGTGGATGCTACGCAGGGTATTCAGGCGCAGACAATCTCAAACCTCTACCTCGCCATAGGCAACGACTTGGAGATTATCCCCGTGCTGAATAAGATTGACGTGGAGTCGGCGATGGTCGACGAGGTTAAGGACCAGATTATAGACCTTATAGGCTGCAAGGAGGAGGATATTCTGCTCGCTTCGGGCAAGACGGGTCAGGGCGTGGAGGATGTCTTGGAGGCTATCGTGGAGCGCATACCCGCCCCCAAGGGTGATGACGATGCTCCGTTGCAGGCCCTTATCTTCGACTCTGTGTTTAACCCTTTCAGGGGCATTATAGCATATTTCCGCGTCTTTAACGGCACGCTGCGCAAGGGCGACCACGTTAAGTTCTTCAACACGGGCAACGACTACGATGCCGATGAGGTGGGAGTATTGAAGCTGAAAATGTGCCCTCGTCAGGAGATTAAGGCGGGCGATGTAGGTTACATATGCTCGGGCATAAAGAACTCGAAGGATGTGAAGGTGGGTGACACCATTACCACTATGGCAAACCCCTGCACCGAGTCCATTGCCGGCTTCGAGGATGTGAAGCCTATGGTCTTTGCGGGAGTCTATCCCGTCGAGGCTGACCAATATGAGGGTTAGCGTGCTTCGCTCGAAAAGTTGCAGCTCAACGACGCATCGCTTACCTTCGAGCCTGAGTCGTCGCTGGCCCTCGGCTTCGGCTTCCGTTGCGGTTTCTTAGGCCTGCTGCATATGGAGATTATCCAGGAGCGCCTCTACCGCGAATTCGATATGGATGTCATCACTACCGTGCCCAACGTATCGTACCGCATAACCACAACATCGGGCGATGTGTTGGAGGTGCACAACCCATCGGGGCTGCCCGAGGTTACGAAGATAGCCACTATCGAGGAGCCATACATAAACGCACAGATTATCACCAAGGCCGACTTCCTGGGTGCCGTGATAAAACTCTGCATAGACAAGCGTGGCACGTTGAAGAACCAGAACTTCATCACGCAGGACCGCGTGGAGGTGAATTTCGATATGCCGCTGTCGGAGATTGTCTTTGACTTCTACGATAAGTTGAAGAGCATCTCCAAGGGCTATGCATCGTTTGACTACCACCGCACGGGCTACAAGCCCTCGAAGCTTGCCAAGCTCGACATCCTGCTCAACGGAGAGCCCGTCGATGCACTCTCGTCACTTATCTATGCCGACCACGCCTACGACTTCGGTCGCAAGATGTGCGAGAAGTTAAAGGAACTCATCCCTCGCCAGCAGTTCGACATAGCCATTCAGGCAGCCATAGGAGCGAAGATTATCGCCCGCGAGACGGTCAAGGCCGTGCGTAAGGATGTGACGGCGAAGTGCTACGGAGGTGATATCTCGCGTAAGCGCAAGCTGTTGGAGAAGCAGAAGGCGGGTAAGAAGCGTATGCGTCAGGTGGGCAACGTGCAGGTGCCTCAGTCTGCATTCCTCGCGGTGCTAAAAATGGACTAACAACTAAATCACACTATATGAAAAAGACAATTATCGACCTTTTTGAGTCATCGGTTGCCAAGTATGGTGACAAGGATTTTCTTTTGGAGAAGCACGACGGTGCCTTCCAGCCTACAAGTTACAAGCAGACCCGAGAGCTTGCCCTGAAAGTTGGTGCCGGTCTGGCTGCCATAGGTGTCAAGCCCAAGCAGACGGTATCTATCCTGGCCGAGGGATGCAACAATTGGATTATCTCGGAGCTCGGATTGCTGTATGCAGGTGCTATCAGCGTGCCCCTCTCGATTAAGTTGGAGGAGGCTAATGACCTGTTATTCCGCCTGCGTCACGCTGACGTTGAGACAATCTTCGTGTCGCGTAACCAGCTGCCCAAGATTCGCAGCATACGCGAGCAGTTGCCTCTGGTGAAGAACGTGATTATCTTCTCTGACGCCACACCTGAGGGTGAGGGTGAGATGATGCTCTCGGACCTTATGGCCAAGGGCGAGGAGTGGCTCAAAACCAACGAGGAGGAGTTCTTGAAGGTGGGTCAGAACGTGCAGAATGACGACTATGCCACCATCACCTACACCTCGGGCACAACGGCCGACCCTAAGGGTGTGATTCTCACTCACCGCAACTATACAGCCAATGTCGAGCAGGCTCTGACACGCATATCTATCCCATCGGATTACCGTATGTTCATCATCCTTCCGCTCGACCACTGCTTCGCACACGTTGCAGGTTTCTATATTATGGTTGCGTGCGGTGCTTCGGTAGCCACTACTCAGGTGGGCCGTACGCCTATGGAGACATTGAAGAACGTACCCGTAAATATCAAGGAGGTCAAGCCTCACGTGCTGCTGTCGGTTCCTGCCCTTGCCAAGAACTTCCGCAAGAGCATCGAGTCGTCAATCAAGAAGCAGGGCCCTAAGGTTGAGAAGCTCTTTAACTTCGCCTTGAAGGTTGCCTACGAGTATAACCAGGACGGCTACTCAAAGGGTAAGGGCTGGCGTTTTATCTTGAAGCCTTTGGTTGCGCTGTTCGACAAGATTCTCTTCGAGAAGGTGCGCGCGGGCTTTGGTGGCAACATCAAGTTCTTCGTGGGCGGAGGTGCTCTGCTCGACTCGGAGTTGCAGCGTTTCTTCTACGCCGTGGGTATGCCTATGTTGCAGGGCTATGGTTTGTCGGAGGCTACACCTATCATCTCGGCAAACTCATTGGGTAAGAAGCTGCACCGTTTCGGCTCGTCGGGTCTGGTTATCCAGCCTCTCGAAATCAAGATTCTCGATGGCGACGGCAACGAGATGCCTTGTGGCGTTAAGGGTGAGATTGTCATCAAGGGCGAGAACGTTATGGCCGGCTACTGGAAGAACCCCTCTGCCACAGCCGAGACCGTCAAGGATGGCTGGCTCTACACGGGCGATATGGGATATATGGCCGAGGATGGCTTCCTGTATGTGCTGGGTCGTTTCAAGAGCCTTCTGATTGCTGCCGATGGCGAGAAGTACAGCCCCGAAGGTATGGAGGAGGCTATTGTGGATAAGTCGAAGCTCATCGACCAGATTATCATCTACAACAACCAGAGTCCATTTACATCGGCTATCGTGGTGCCTTCGCGTGATGCCGTGCGAGCAATGCTTGCGGGCAAGGACGACGAGGAGTCATTGAAGAGGGTTGCTGAGGCTATCTCAGCCGAGATAGACAAGTATCGCACCGGTGGCGAGTATGCCGACGAGTTCCCCGACCGTTGGTTGCCGGGTGCTGTGGCTATCGTTGGCGAGCCATTTACCGAGCAGAACGGCTTGGTGAACAGCACGATGAAGATTGTGCGCGGCAAGGTTGAGGAACGTTATGCCGACCGCTTGGAGTATGTATATACCCCCGAGGGCAAGAAGGCTGCCAACCCCAAGAATCTGGAAGCAATCAAAAATATAGCTAAATAGCGTATCGCTGATTGATATTTTTTTGCTACATTTGCATAATAAAGTGGGCGAGCGTTTGGGCTTGGCTTAAACGCACCCACTTCCTGCGGTAATAGCTCAGTTGGTAGAGCATCGGCTTCCCAAGCCGAGGGTCACGGGTTCGAGTCCCGCTTACCGCTCATGAGGGACAAAAGCATTCGGCTGCGCCGCCTTTCAGTTCTGTCATTTTTTCTAATTTCCCTAATCTCTATGAAAAAACTTCTAACCGCATTGCTGATTATTACAGCGCAAGTGTCAGTGGCACAAATCAGTGAAGTACCCTTTGCAGACCCTTTCATCCTTTTGGACGATGGCGTTTATTACGCCTACGGCACACACTCCAACGACGGCATCGAGGTCTATGCCTCGCGCAACTTGAAGTATTGGGAGTATCAGGGTATGGCTCTGCATAAGAAGGATACCAGGCAGCCTCACTCGTTCTGGGCTCCC
This sequence comes from Alistipes sp., assembly GCA_045603645.1. Classification (GTDB taxonomy): domain Bacteria; phylum Bacteroidota; class Bacteroidia; order Bacteroidales; family Rikenellaceae; genus Alistipes. Next base: position 30,195 of record JAZUMN010000016.1, read on the forward strand.
GAGGTTTACCATTTCGGTGACAAATACTATATGTATTACTCAGGCAACAAACGCCTGTATGTAGCCACAAGTGACAAGCCCACAGGCCCCTTCGTGCAGGCAACAGACCAGATGATGCGCAACATCATAGGCAACAGTTTCTCCATAGACTCCCACATCTTCATCGACGATGACGGCAAGATATGGATGTTCTTCGTGCGCTGGCCCAAAGAGGGCATTTGTATCTGGCAGGTTCAACTCGAAGAGGACTACATCACACCCATCCCCGGCACACTCAAAAAGTGCATCTCGACAAGTGCCGATAAGTGGGAGAATGTGGCTCCAAGTGTAAACGAGGGCCCCAACGTGGTTAAGCACAAGGGTGTCTATTACCTCACATACTCGGCTAACGGCTACACAAGTCAGGACTACGCCGTAGGCTATGCCACAGCGACCTCGATAGATGGCGAGTGGACAAAGTATGAGGGTAACCCCATCGTACACCGCTACAAGGAGTTGGTCGGCACAGGACATCACACCTTGTTCAGGGATAAGCGAGGCAGGTTGCGCATAGCCTTCCACGCTCACCAATCGACCACCCACGTACACCCTCGCACAACCCACATAGGTACGATGAAGTTTTCGAAGGATGGTGTGCTTGAAATGACCGACAAGGGCTTCATCCGTCCCAAGAGCAACCGCCCCGACATAGTAAAATAGTTTCGGAATTATATAGTTTAGTGTTGTGTCATTGCGAGGAGGACTTTTGTCCGACGTGGCAATCTCCTATGATGAATGATGTGGAGGATTAATCCACCGCAAGGGTGGCTTTTCACCGCCTCGGCTCGGCAAAGAAAGCAAGCTATCTCTGCTCTCGCCTTAATGGCGGCGGTCCCACAGTCGCTACGCTCCTTCGGAATGACAAATTTTACAACATCAAAGTAGATAAATCCGATAAAAAATGGTTATTGCCTCGGCTTGTGCCAGCCTCGCGATGACGGACAACGCTAAACTATATATTTCCGGTTTTTTTTGTGCAAAAGTTCAAAAAAATACAAATATATATATATATATATGCAACTTATTTTGTGGTTTTCAAAAAAATAGCTACATTTGTCTATCATATGCGTATAGTGGTTTACTGAAACTGAGTGCCGAACCTGGGGCGGAAGCCGAATTTT
>JAZUMN010000017.1:0-27877 GCA_045603645.1 Alistipes sp.
GTGGATGGGCGGTGGCAGGAGCAATAAAACATTTAGTAAGCGGTAGATTCCCATCGTCGCTTTCGCTAATCCACCACAAGGGTGGCTTTTCACCGCCTCGGCTCGGCATAGTGTGCAAGCACCCTCTGCTCTCGCCTTAATGGCGGCGTTCCGGGGAATGACGGGTTGATTATGAGATTGCTGCGTCGGAGTTGAACTCCTCCTCGCAATGACAATATAATTGCCGGTTTTGCAAAATAAAATCGCCTCTTTTGCGTTTGCATAGCGGGAAAGTTTTGCGCGGGAGGAGGATAATAAGAAAAAATATCGCCTTCGAGGGAGGTTTTGTCGTAAGAAATTGATATATTTGCAGATGTTTTGAAAGCAAGTAAGCGTATGAAATCAAATATGAAAAATTATTTTCAGCGGATGTGGGCTGCGGCAATGGTCGTAATACTTTGTGTGTCAGGGCTTTTGTCGTGCTCAACTAATGAGAAATATGAGTTCGAGTTTGAGCTTCCGGGGCAGATAGTATCGCAGCTGGGTGCTACGATTGAGGTGCCCTTCAAGGCGGTGAACATTTCGAGTATGTCGATAGTGTCGGTGCCAGGTGGCTGGGAGGTCAAGGATGTGAGTCTCAACGAGTGCAGGATGACCGTCGTCGCACCAAGCAAGTTTGCCGACCAGGATAGCAGTGTCGAGAATGAGGGATATTTGAAGATGTCGGGCTTCACGGCTGCCGGCACAACCGTATATGTCACCTCGTACCTGTCGTTGGAGAAGAGCAAGATAGACCTTACAGAGAGCTATGCCAACAGCTACCTCCTCGCGAAGGCCAACACCCGTTACTATATTGACGTAACGCACAAGGGCGAGAGTCAGGAGCGTATATCGCCTGCGAAGATAGCCGTTCTGTGGCAGAGTCAGAAGGATTTGATTGCATATGACAGCTACGACGCCGAGGCGGGCATATACACCTTCTACGTTGGCTCGCAGCAGGAGAAAGATGCATTAGGAAATGTCATTAAGAGCATACCCTACGGCAACGCCGTGCTGGCGGCATACGATGCCGAGAAAAATATACTGTGGAGCTGGCACCTGTGGCTTGCAGGTGATGTGAATGAGGTGGCAACATCGGCAGGAGTATTTATGGATCGCAACCTCGGAGCATACGGCAACAGCGATGGTTCAACCGACACAGACAAGATACACGCCTCATACGGACTCTACTACCAATGGGGACGCAAAGACCCCTTCCTGCGCCCTCGCGACTACTGCTTCACTGACAACCGCGACGAGTCAGCATACACGGGTAGTGGCTCATCGAAGCTGTTCCGATATGTTACGGCTCAGATGGTCGAGGGTGAGGTGCGCGACTATCCATTCGGCACGATGGACTACGCCACAGCCGACCCATTTACCTTTGTGCTGGGCACAGCCGAGAACGACTACGACTGGCTGCACGGCGAGCACGATGCGGAGTTGTGGAGTGCCGACTTTAAGAGTGTGAACGACCCTTGTCCCCGTGGCTGGCGTGTGCCCGATGCCACTATGTTCGGGGCCTTTGATATAGATGCAGCTGAGGATGCTAAGGCAAGTGCCGATGTAAAGGGACAGTATGGCTGGCACCTGGTGGATAATGGCTCGTCAGCGAAGTTGTTTATGCCCGCTGCGGGTCGTCGCAGTTTCGAGACGGGTGTGCTCACAAACCTTAACAACTACGGCTACGAGCACAACCCTGCACCCTGGGTGGGATATTACTGGACTGCCTCGGCAACGGATGAGAACAAGTCGGTGTCGATGTTCTTCGACCTTAACACCACCCGTGCCGTGAATAACCGTTACGAGCCCCGCAAGGCTATGTATCGCGGTAATGGTATGCAGGTGCGATGTGTGAAGGAGAGATAAGAAAATTCCGAAACTCTTGTTATACAACTTCAAGAAACAGAGGTTGTCCTTCAAAAACTTGTTGGACAACCTCTGTTTGTTTCTGTTGCGATGCTACCCTGCTCTATTTGTCGGCAGCAATAAGCTTTTTAAGTAACGAGATGTTATATGCTGCCTCGCTTACGCCCGCCTGCTCGGCACTCTGGAAGAGCTGCATAGCCTCCTGATACTTGCCCTGCGACATGGCGAGTATGCCTCGTGAATTCATCGCCTGGGGGTTGTTGGCTGGTATGCCGTTCAGGTACTTCTCCGCCTGTTGGTAGTCGCCCTTGTCCATAGCCACGTTGGCGGCATTTATGCGAGCCTCGACAGACTGCGGATAGTTCTCGGCAGCCAGCAGGATGATGTCGTTATACTCCTTGCTACCCTTACGGTAAGAGAGTGCCACCATATACATATCCTCCAACGAGAGGCTCTTGGGGTCGGCTTTCATCTGTGCCTTCGCCTCGTCGATACTCATAGGCTTGCAGTCGATGGTGATGGCTGTCTTGCGCAACTTGGGATACCAATTACCCAGCATAAACTCATACACCACGGGATAGCGCTCGCGTATGACCCTGTTCTTGTCGGCAGGTTTGATGTCGGCGTTGTCGATAATGGCCACAATGTCGCGGTTGTTATCAATCATACTCTCCGTGAGCCACTGCTTCAACTCCTGCCAGTCGATGGGTGCATCCTGAGTTGTAATCTCTATGTCGGGGCTGAGGTTGCTCGCCGAAAGGTGCTTCTTGACAGCCTTAGCACGGCGCATAGCAAGGTCGGTATTGAAGGCATAGCCGCCCTCGGGGGATGCGTAGCCCATCAGGTGTATGGCCTTGATGTTGTCGCCCTTCAACTCTTCGCCAAGTTTCGCAATCAGGGCGTTGTTGTCCATAAACGAACTGCTTATGGTGCTGCTGTTTACGGGGAAGAAGATGTCGATGGTGTCGGTCGTTGCGGCCGAGGCCTTTGCGGCGGGTATTATGTACGATTTCTGTGCCTGCTTGCTTGCGGCGAGGGCGTCGGCAGCCTTCTTACTTGGGTCAATGTATGTGGCTACGGGTATGTCGGCCTCGGCAAAGGCTCTGTCGTGGCACGATATCCACTCTTCGCGCAGGATGAGCTCCGAGTCACCCATCCACTCTTCGTACTGCACGTCGGTCTGGTAGTCTATAATCTGCTCCTTGCGGTTGTAGCGACGTATGTAGGTGTCGGCAGACTCCGCCAGGCTCTTTTGGCGCTCGTGAACGATGTGACGACGACGGCCGTCGATGATAACTGCCGGCAGCTGCATCATATCGTCGCTACCCATAATGCAGGGCGTTATGCGCAACGAACGGTTGGAGCGTATCTTCAAGCCCTCGATGAAGATTGTGAAATCGACCTCCATACGGTTGCCTATGCGTTGCAGCGTTATGTCGTCGATAATCAGACCATAGTTTGTTGTGGTTTGCTGGGAGTGCACCTCGGTGCTGAGCAGTAGCATCAGACAGGCGGCGCTCAAAAATGTGTATATCTGTTTCATAGTCTGAGAGTTTTAGAATAGGTAAACAAATGATATGGCGAGCTTGGTTATGCCCCAATAGTTTTCTGTGCCATCGGTGAGAATAGCCTTGCTGCCCTTGGTTTCGGGGTATTTGTCGTACCAGGCACGGGCGTAGCCGACACCCACCTCGGCCTCTAAGTTCCAGTGCTTGCCCAGCATCCAGGCGTAACCGTAGGCTATGCCTCCACCCACGGCGTGACCTTTGTAGCGGTGGTCTTCAAGCCCATCCCAGATGCTGAACGGGAAGAACGACACGTTGCCGATGTCGAAGCCTCCACCCACGGCGTGCAGAGCCAGGAAGTGACCATTGAAGCGTTCACACGTCCAGAAACGGAACTCGGGCTGCACAAGCCAATGCTGCCATTTCTTGTTGTCAGAGAATGTAAAGGGGTTGAATCCTGCGGAGATATCCAGTGTTGTCTGCTTGCCTAACCCTATCTCCAAGCCCAAGTTAGGCGATGCCGAAGCCCAATGCACAAGGTTGGTCTTGATGCCTACCTTCTGAGCATCTGCTTGTCCGATGAATGCCGTCATTGACAGCACGATAAAGAGTAATTTTTTCATAATTTGAAGATTGCCTTTTGTTCACAGACAATCATTCAAACTTCGCACCAAACAGCGCCGTATGGCGTGAAAAAAGTGTTTACCTATGATTATATAGAGTGGACTGCCGCTTAATTTGCGGGCTTTACAGCAGCGAAGTGACGCCCTCCACGGCAAGGATGATGAGAGCATAGCGTACGGCCTTGCCTGCGGCCATAGCAAGGGTTGTGTAGTAGATATTGCTGCGCATAAGGCCCAAGACCACTACGATGGCCTCGCCTATCCAGGGCAGCACGCTGAAAAGTCCCATCCAGGCGCCATATTTGCGTACGAAGCGCTCAGCCTTGTCGAGTTTCTCTTTCTCGACACCTAACCAACGCTCTATCCACTGCATATTGCCCAGATAGCCAAGTCCGTAGCATATCATTCCGCCAATGGTGTTGCCCGCCGTAGCCCACAAAAGGCAATACAGATGGTCGAGTCCCATCTGCACCAGCACCGTGAGCACCACCTCGGAGCTGAAAGGCAGTATGCTGCCGGCAATGAGAGCCGACAGAAAGAGACCCAAATAGCCCCATTCGATGAAAAATTCTACCACAGCATCCATTTTGGAAAAATAATTATGCAAAAGTAGTGAAATTTTTCATATATTTGCAACGATTGTGCCTGCCGCTATGAAGGTGGGTCGTGTAACCCGTTTAACTTGCATCGTAAATAGATGCCCTAAATGTATGAATATGAGGAGATTTTTAGCACTTTGTTTTATATTGCTGGGCCTGAATAATGCAGTAGCTCAGGTGACAACCGCCTCACTCAGAGGTCAGGTCGTAAATTCATCCAATGAGGTTTTAGTGGGAGCAGTCGTCTCGCTGTCGCAACAGCAGACAGGACGGGAGTATGTCGTGACAACCGACGGTCAGGGTCGTTATGCTCTGCATGGAGTGCGCCCGGGAAGTGACTATCGGTTGCAGGTGAGCTATGTGGGTTATGAGCCCTTTTGCATAGGCTCGCTCTTGCTGCGTGTAGGAGAAATTAAGGAGCAGGATGTGCGTCTGAGTGAAAACCTTGCCATTGAGGAGGTTGTTATCTCGGGCAGAAATGATGATGCGGGCGATGTGTCGAGGCACTTCTCGCAGGAGCAGATTACGCAGTTGCCTACCCTTTCGCGCTCGCTCTACGATGTTGTGCGACTTGTGCCACAGGCTATGCCTGCCAAGGGTGGAGGTGTCGCATACGGAGGTGTTTCAAACCGCTATAACGCCTTTATGATTAACGGCGTGGCAAATAACGATATGTATGGACTCTCCTCATCGGGAACAAATGGCGGACTGTCGAATGCTAACCCCTTATCGTTAGATGCTGTTGAGCAGCTGGATGTTGTGGTGGCGTCGTACGATGTGCGTATGAGTGGCTTTGGCGGCGGTGCTATAAATGCCATTACAAAGTCGGGAACAAATAAGTTTCAGGGCAGTGCCTACACATACTTCAACAATCAGGATTTTTATGGCACAACACCCGGCAAGGATGTTGCCCGACGTGAGAAGCTGTCAAGTCAGACATCGCAGATTTACGGTGTGACGTTTGGTGGCCCGATAGTAAAGGATAAACTCTTCTTCTTCGTAAGCGGTGAGCTTAACCTTGACCGCAGCCCCTCGTCTTACTTCTTAGGATATGATGGCGTGCAACTCGGTGAGGCGGAGCTTAACCGTGTATCGGAGCGATACAAGACTCTTACGGGTTACGATGGCGGTGGCGTGGGCCGTCGCGATGTGGAGCAGCGCTCGGGCTCGTTGCTTGCCAATATAGAGTGGCAGATAAACTCCCGAAATCGACTCTCGGCAAGTTACAGCTTCCTTGATGCTCACGCACAGGAGTATGGCAACAGTTTGTCGTCGTTTACCTTCTGCGGCTCGGGATATGAGAATTACAGCTCGGCGCACCACCTGGCTCTGTCGTTGGAGTCGCGTCTGGGCGATGGCGTGCATAACTCGCTGCGTGTGGGATACTCGAAGGTGGAGGATGGCCGAGCACCCGATGTGAAGGGTCTTTTGCCAAGTGTTATAATCAAGAATGCGGGCAATAACAGCGGCGTAACGCTCAACATAGGCAACAACCGCTATGCGGGCGTAAATGCCTTGAAGCAGGGTGTTGTAACCCTTACCGACGATGTGATTATCGACCGCGGAGCACACACCATAACCGTAGGTATGCACCACGAATTGTATAATATACATAACCGCTACCTGGCCAATGCCTATGGCACATATACCTACAACTCTGTGGCTGACTTCGAGCAGGACAAGGTGGCAATATATGAGTATAACTACACCGACCCTGCCGTCACGGGCACAACAACGTGGGGACCTAAGTTCCGTGCTGCGGAACTTAACTTCTATCTGCAAGACAGGTGGTCGCTGGGCAGAGGCGTGCAACTGAGTTACGGCGTGCGTGCTACCCTGCCGCTTATCTTCAACCGCCCTACACCTAACGATGCTTTTAATGCAAGCGATGTGGCTGTAAAGAGTGGCGTACGCATAGGTGATGTGCCTCGTGCGCAGCTGTTGCTCTCGCCACGCATAGGCGTAGATTGGAGGCGTGACTATGCCTGGGGAAGCCTGAATATGAATGGCGGCGTAGGCATATTCACGGGTCAGGTGCCATTTGTGTGGATTGTAAACAACTATTCAAATACGGGTGTTGAGCAGAAGGGACTTAAACTTACGGGTGCAGATGCCGAGGGTGTGAAGTTTACGCCACAGCCCACCCCCACAACCGAGTCGAATACCCGCCTTACGCTCAATGCGATGAATAAGGCGTTCAGGTATCCGCAAAATTTGAAGGCCAATATCTCGGTGGGCGCTACGTTGCGTGGTGGCTGGCGTATGCAGGTCGAGGCGTTATATACCAAGACCCTGCACAATGCCGTATTCCGCAACCTGGCTGTTGAAAGGTCGGGTGCTGAGGCCTATGCCGTGCCAGCCCTTGACGGAGAACCTGCGGCGGGCGGTGTGCCTGTCTTTGAGAGTGTGCAGACCGATTACGCGGCAATATATTATCTGGACAACACATCTAAGGGATACACCTACTCGCTGGCGGCCAATGTAGCCAGGAAGTTTGATTTCGGACTCTCTCTGATGGCCTCGTATATCTTCTCGCACGCCTACTCGGTGTGTGATGTGCCCTCGACATCCTCTTCGTCGAACTGGAACAGAACATATGCCACAGACCTTAATTCACCAGCCCTGACATTCTCGGCTTTTGATATGCCTCACAAGTTCTCGCTGGCGGTGACCTACCACAAGCGTTATGCTAAGTTGCTGGATGTGAGCGCAGGCGTTGTCTATCAGATGAATTCGGGTCAGCGTTACTCGCTCTGCTTTGGTGAGAAGGTCGATTTCAATGGCGATGGTGCCTTTGGCTCTACGCCAATGTATATCCCTACGGAGGCAGAACTTGCGCGTATGAAGTTTGCCGATGGGGAGTCGGTTCAGAGGTGGAATGAGTATATCGGACGGGATAGCTACCTCTCGTCGCACCGCGGAGCATTTGTTGAGCGAAATGCAATGCAGACCCCTGTGGAGCATACCATAGACCTGCACCTTGCGCACGGCTTCTATTTCAGCCCTCGCTCGTCGCGCAAGATAGAACTCTCGGTCGATGTGATGAACTTCGGCAACCTGCTCTGTCGCCATTGGGGCACATACTACAATGTGTCGGGACTGAGGTTGCAGCCCGTGACAATTACGGCAATGGAGGATGGTGCTCCCGTGTATAAGTTTACCGATGCACCACTTACGACTGATAACTTGTTGTCGCGCTGGCGTATGCAGCTTGGTGTGAGAGTTGTGTTCTAAAAAAAAATGTGATTTAGGGTGTAAAAAAATGGCAAGAAAAATGCTCGAAAATGAAATATTTTTCCTACCTTTGCACGAAATAAGATAGTAGTATGCCTCATCGAAATACGATATCAAAGCCTTGGGCGCAGCATCATGCAGAAAAGCAGTGCTGGGGTGTTTGTTTTTCGATTGTTGAAGCTACTGATAATAATGATGTTACAACTGTTTATTTTTGTTAGATAAGGGCGACTGTTTGGTCGCCTTTTTTGTGAATAAATATGGAGCAGAGAATAATACTTATGAACGGCACGGTGGTGCGTGAGGGTCAGCAGCTAAGAGCAGATGTGCTGGTGGCCGACGGACGTATCGTGCGCGTGGCTGAAAATATAACCCCCGAGGCGGGCGACAAGGTCATCGATTGCAGTGGCAAGATTGTATGCAGCGGTCTGGTGGATTTGCACGTTCACCTGCGTGAGCCCGGTCTTTCTGTCAAGGAGACCATAGCAACAGGTACGGCGGCAGCAGCACACGGAGGCTTCACAACGGTATGTTCTATGCCCAACCTCTCACCTGCGCCCGATAATATGGAGCACTTGCAGCAGCAGCTGGATATCATCGAGCGTGATGCTGTGGTTAAGGTACTGCCCTATGCCACCATCACCCAGCGCCGTATGGGTGACGAACTGGTAGATTTCGCGGAACTCAAACCTTATGTCGCAGGCTTCTCGGACGACGGCTCGGGAGTGCAGAGTGAGGAGGTTATGAAGGCGGCTATGCAGGCTGCGGCGGAGAATGGTTGCATCATAGCAGCTCACTGCGAGGTTAATGAGTTGCTGCGTGGCGGATATATCCACGATGGCGAGTATGCCCGCAGGAATGGTCACCGAGGAATATGCTCAGAGAGTGAGTGGGCGCAGATTGAGCGCGACATAGCTTTTGCCCGTGAGGCGGGATGCCGTTATCACGTCTGCCACATATCAACCAAGGAGAGTGTGGCTCTTATCCGTGAGGCAAAAAAGCAGGGCGTGAAGATTACCTGCGAGACAGGCCCCCACTACATCACAATGTGCGATATGGATCTCAAGGAGGAGGGCCGCTTTAAGATGAATCCCCCTATCCGCTCTGCTGCCGACCGTGATGCGTTGATTGAGGGAATACAGGACGGGACGATAGATGTCGTGGCTACCGACCACGCACCACACACTGCCGAGGAGAAGTCACGAGGCTTGGAGCGCAGTGCTATGGGCGTTGTGGGCTTGGAGACATCGTTTGCTGTAATCTATACAAAACTTGTTAAGGCGGGCATAATCACCTTGGAGAGGGCTGTTGAGTTGCTTGCCGAGGCGCCACGCCGCATATTCGGCTTAGGTGGAGGACTCAGTGAGGGGGAGGCTGCTGATGTGGCGGTGTTTGACCTCGATAAGCAATGGGTGGTTGAGCCTGAGAAGTTTAAGTCAAAGGGCAAGAGCACTCCATTTGAGGGCTGGTCGCTGTGCGGCGAGTGCTGCCTGACGATGGTCGATGGAGAGATTGTGTACGAAAGATAAAACAAAAACATATAAATTTTAAGGAATGAAACCATTTACAAAAAAGTTAGTTCTTGAAAACGGTCACGAGTTCCCCGGCTACGGCTATGGTGCCAATGTTGAGCGCGTGTGTGAGATTGTTTTCAATACTTCGGTGGTGGGTTATCAGGAGATTTTCTCCGTCCCACCCAACATCGACCAGAAGGTGGTTATCGCCTACCCTCTGATTGGTAACTACGGTATTACCGACGAGGACTTCGAGGCTAAGGTGCCACAGATTGGCGGTATGGTTGTGCGTGAGTGCAACGAGAGCCCAAGTAACTTCCGTTACACCAAGACCTTCTCTGAGACTTTGGAGGAGCAGGGAATACCTTGTCTGGCGGGTGTGGATACACGTCAGATTGTGCGCATCATCCGCGACGAGGGCGTGCAGCGTGCTGCAATCGTTAATATCGACACCACAAAGGAGCAGGCGTTGGAGATGATTAAGAATACCCCACAGCCTACCTCACAGGTGCAGAAGGTGAGCTGCCGCAAGCGTTGGTTCTCGCGTACGGCAAACCACAAGTACGATGTTGTGGCTGTTGATTGCGGAATAAAGAATAACATCATCCGCCAGTTTAACAACCGTGGCTGCAACGTGACCATCGTGCCCTACACCACTACATTGGAGGAGATTAAGGCTTTCAACCCCGACGCTATACTTATCTCAAACGGCCCGGGCAACCCTAATGAGTTGCAGGAGGTCATTGAGCTTATCAAGTCGGTAAAGGGTGAGATTCCTGTGCTGGGCATATCGCTCGGTATGGAGCTCATAGCCCTGGCCTACGGTGCGAAGGTGCAGAAGATGAAGTGCGGTCACCACGGAGGCTCGGCAGTACGTTGCTTGGAGAGTGGTCGCATAGACCTTACGTCGCAGAACCACGGCTACGCCGTAGATGCTGAGTCGTTGAAGGGTACCAAGCTCGCTATCACACACGAGAACGTGCTGGATGGCACGGTGGAGGGTATAGGGTGCAAGGCCGACAAGGTCTTTGCCGTGCAGTTCCACCCCGAGAGTGCCCCAGGCCCACAGGATAGCACATATCTTTTCGATAAATTCATTAAACTGATGGAGGAGTATCAAAATGCCTAAAACAACAGATATAAAGAAAGTGATGGTAATCGGCTCAGGTCCGATTGTCATCGGTCAGGCGGCAGAGTTCGACTATGCAGGAACACAGGCTTGCCTGGCATTGAAGGAGGAGGGTTACGAGGTTATCCTTGTAAACTCAAACCCCGCAACCAATATGACCGACACGAATATTGCCGACAAGGTCTATATGGAGCCTTTGACGTTGGAGTATGTGGCAAAGATTGTGCGCTACGAGCGTCCCGACGCCATTGTTCCGGGCTTGGGCGGTCAGACAGGTCTTAACTTGGCCGTGCAGCTTGCCAAGAAGGGTATTTTGGATGAGTGCCACGTTGAGATTTTGGGTACATCGTTTAACTCTATCGAGGAGGCCGAGGACCGTGAGCTCTTCAAGGAGTTGTGCGTGCGCATTGGTGAGCCCGTGCTGCCATCACTTGTTGTGAATACTATGGAGGATGGTGTTAAGGCTGCCGAGGGGATTGGCTACCCCGTAGGGTTGCGCCCTGCCTTTACGCTGGGTGGTACAGGTGGAGGGTTTGCCGATAATGAGGAGGAGTTGCGTGAGATTATGCGCAACGCATTGATTCTCTCGCCCGTGCATCAGGTATTGGTCGAAAAGAGTATCAAGGGCTACAAGGAGATTGAGTTTGAGGTGATGCGTGACAAGAACGACACTGCAATCGCAATTTGCAGTATGGAGAATATCGACCCTGTGGGTATCCATACGGGAGACTCAATGGTTATCGCCCCTGCGCAGACTCTTACCGACAAGGAGTATCAGTTGCTGCGCAACAGCGCCTTGAAGATTATCCGTGCGTTGAAGATTGAGGGAGGTTGTAACGTGCAGTTTGCTCTCGACCCACTATCGTTCAACTACTTTATTATTGAGGTTAACCCCCGTGTGTCGCGCTCGTCAGCTTTGGCATCAAAGGCGAGTGGCTTCCCTATCGCCCGCGTTACGGCGAAGATTGCTGTGGGCTTGACCCTTGATGAGATTATGATTGCGGGTCGTCCTGCCTGCTTCGAGCCGGCTCTGGACTATGTGGTGTTGAAGGTTGCGCGCTTCCCATTTGATAAGTTTAGCGATGCGTCGAATGAGCTGGGTACGCAGATGAAGGCTACGGGTGAGGTTATGAGCATAGGCCGCACCATCGAGGAGGGTATCTTGAAGTCGGTACGCTCGTTGGAGACAGGCGTGTGCCACATCCACAATAAGAAATTCGACGACTGGAAGACTGAGGAGTTGTTGGAGTACATCCGCAAGGGCACCGACGACCGCATCTACGCCATAGCGCAGCTCATACGTCTGGGAGTTGATTTGCTCATCATCTACAATCACACCAAGATTGATATGCTCTTCCTGGAGAAGTTCAAGAACATCGTCGAGATGGAGAAGGTCGTGGCAGCCAACGTAGGCAACATTGAGGTCTTGAAGGAGGCTAAGCGTATGGGATTCAGCGATAAGTTTATAGGTCAGCTCTGGCATAAGTCGGAGGCTGAGATGTTCCTGCTGCGTAAGGCCGAGGGTGTGTTCCCTGTATATAAGATTATAGACTCTTGCGCAGGTGAGATTGATACCTATGTGCCCTACTTCTACTCTACTTACGAGGCCGAGAACGAATCCGTAAGAAGCGACAGAAAGAAGATTCTGGTGCTCGGCTCAGGCCCTATCCGTATTGGTCAGGGTGTGGAGTTCGACTATTCTACCGTTCACGCCATCTGGACAATCAAGGAGGCGGGCTACGAGGCCATCATCATCAACAATAACCCCGAGACGGTATCTACCGACTACACCATCAGTGACAAGCTCTACTTCGAGCCACTCACGGTGGAGGATGTGATGAATGTCGTTGAGTTGGAGAAGCCTGAGGGTATCGTCGTGTCACTCGGTGGTCAGACAGCCATCAACCTTGCAGAGCCTTTGGCAGACCTGGGTGTAAAGATTGTCGGCACGGGCATAGACGCCATCAACAATGCCGAGGACAGAAAGTGCTTCGAACGCATTATGAACGAGGTGGGCATCCCTCAGCCTAAGGCTAAGGCGGTGACTGACATCGAGTCGGGTGTCGAGGCTGCGACAAATATCGGCTACCCTGTGTTGGTGCGTCCAAGTTTCGTGCTTGGAGGTCGTGCTATGCAGATTGTGGGTAACGAGGAGACACTGCGTCACTACCTGCGCTCGGCGGTGGAGATTAACGATAAGTCGCCTGTGCTTGTGGATAAGTACATCCAGGGAAAGGAGTTGGAGGTAGATGCTATCTGCGACGGCAAGGATGTATATATCCCCGGTATTATGGAGCACGTTGAGCGTACGGGTATTCACTCGGGTGACTCTATCAGCGTATATCCGACATTCAGCGTGAGCCAGCAGGTTAAGGATACCATCATCGAGTACACCAAGCAGCTCGGCCTGGCTATCGGTATTGTGGGCCTGTTCAACATACAGTTCATCGTGGATGAGCAGGATAAGGTCTATGTGATTGAGGTTAATCCCCGCTCGTCGCGTACCGTGCCTTTCCTCTCAAAATCTACGGGTGTGCCTATGGCAAAGATTGCTACGATGGTTATCCTGGGTCACTCGCTCAAAGAGCAGGGCATCACAGAGATTTACGGCAAGGAGAGTACACGTTGGTTTGTTAAGTCGCCAGCCTTCTCGTTTGCCAAGATTCGTGGTGTGGACTCATACCTCTCGCCTGAGATGAAATCTACGGGTGAGGCTATCGGCTACGACGTGAGCCTTAACCGTGCTCTGTACAAGTCATTGCAGGCTTCGGGTGTGTCGGTTGCCAACTATGGTACTGTGTTCGTGACCATTGCCGATGCTGACAAGGAGCGTGCTCTGCCACTCATACGCCGTTTCTACGACTTAGGCTTCAATGTAGAGGCTACGAAGGGCACTTGCGAATATCTGCGCTCTCACGGCATACGCACACGTCACCTGCGTAAGATTAGCGAGGGCAGCACCGAGATTTACGATGAGTTGCGCAAGGGTCACGTTACCTATGTGATTAACACCATCGACGTAAACCAGCACAGCACACGTCGTGACGGCTACGATATACGTCGTGCCGCGGCCGAGAACAATGTGTCGCTGTTCACAGCGTTGGAGACCGTGAACGTGCTGCTGAATGTGTTGGAGGAGATTACGTTGGGCGTTTCAACCATTGACGGCAAGTAATATGTACAAGAAAGGAATATACAAAGTCATAGCGAATACACCTCTCACACGGGAGGTGTATCGTATGATATTGGAGGGTGATACGCAGTGGATTAAGCGTCCCGGGCAATTCGTGAACATTGAGTTGGAGGGTCTCTACCTGCGTCGCCCCATATCAGTCTGCGATTGGGATGAGAGGACTATAACCCTCATTTACAAGGTTGTGGGCAAAGGTACGGAGCAGATGAAAAGTTTGCAGGCAGGTGCAGAGCTCGACGTACTGACGGGTCTTGGCAATGGCTTTAACCCCGACGTTGAGAACAGCAAGCCTCTGCTTGTAGGTGGAGGTGTGGGTGTTCCCCCACTCTATCACCTGGCTAAGGTGCTCATCGCCGACGGCCGCAAGGTAAGCGTGGTGCTGGGCTTCAACACCGCTGCCGAGGTCTTTTATGCCGACGAGTTCAGGGCGCTGGGTGCCGATGTGTATGTAGCAACGGCTGACGGTTCGGTGGGTGTCAAGGGCTTTGTTACGGATGCTATCCGCGAGGAGCAGATTGACTTCGACTACTTCTATGCGTGTGGTCCTTTGCCTATGTTGAAGGCTCTGTGCGGATGCACCGACAAGGCTGGTGAGCTATCATTCGAGGAACGTATGGGCTGCGGCTTTGGTGCTTGTATGGGTTGCAGCTGCAAGACTTTAACGGGTAATAAGCGTATCTGCAAGGAGGGTCCTGTGATGCGCCGTGAGGAGATAATCTGGTAAAGGAGGATGGTTATGGATAAGAATTTTGATTTGTCGGTAGAGTTGTGTGGCGTTAAGCTGGACAACCCTGTTATTCCTGCCAGCGGAACATTCGGCTTCGGACAGGAGCATAATGCTTTTTATGATATAAACATCCTCGGCTCAATATCTATCAAGGGAACAACCCGTGAGGCTCGCTTTGGTAATCCCACACCTCGCATTGCCGAGTGCCGTGCGGGCTTGATTAACTCTGTGGGTCTGCAAAATCCGGGTGTCGATATGGTTGTTGCCAAGGAACTGCCTGCGCTGCGTAAGATTTTCCGCAAGCCTATCGTGGCAAACATCAGCGGCTTCTCAATCGAGGAGTACAAGGAGTGCTGCGCCAAGGTTGATAAGCAGGAGCAAGTGGCAATCATCGAGGTAAATGTGTCGTGCCCCAACGTGCATAACGGAGGTATGAGCTTCGGCACTCAGCCCGAGATGGCGGCGGAGGTTACGCGTGCCGTTAAGTCGGTTACTACGAAGCCTGTGTTTATTAAGCTGAGCCCTAATGTTACGGATATAGTGGCTATTGCCAAGGCGTGCGAGGAGGCAGGTGCTGACGGTATCTGTCTGATTAACACCCTGCTGGGTATGCGTATTGATACTAAGCGCCGTAAGCCTGTGATAGCCAATAAGATGGGTGGTTTCTCAGGCCCTGCAATTTTCCCTGTGGCGGTGCGTATGGTCTATCAGGTGTCGAAGGCTTGCAACATACCCGTTATGGGTTGCGGAGGTGTTGAGTCGGCCGCAGACGTTATCGAGATGATGATGGCGGGAGCTACGGCTGTGCAGGTTGGTGCTGCCAACCTAAAAGACCCCTACGCCTGCAAGCGTATCATTGAGGAGTTGCCTGCCGAGATGGAGCGTCTGGGCATAGAGCGATTGTCAGACATCATCGGAATAGTAGAGTAAATATACTTTGTACTATATAACAATAACCTACCTAATACGCGGTTAGGTAGGTTATTTCTTTTCGGAATTATATAGTTTAGTGTTGTGTCATTGCGAGGAGGACAAAGTCCGACGTGGCAATCTCCTATGATGAATGATGTGGAGGATTCCCACAGTCGCTACGCTCCTTTGGAATGACAAATGCTTTACAACATCAAAGTAGATAAATCCGTTTCTTTTTGTGAAATTCTTAATTTTAATCCACCACAAGGGTGGCTTTTCACTGCTCCTGCTCGGCATAGTGAACAAGTTCCCTCTGCTCTCGCTTACTCGCAGCGGTGAATTTTGAATTTTGAATTCTCGCCTCTACTTCTGCATCTTGCGCAGGAAGCACTCGATGGTATTCTCCATAAGGCAGCAGATAGTCATAGGGCCTACGCCACCGGGTACGGGAGTTATGGCCGAGGCCTTGGGCTCGATGGCGGCGAAATCAACGTCACCACACAATTTCTTGGTCTCAGGGTCACGGTTTACACCTACGTCAATAACCACAGCACCCTCCTTAACCATATCGGCTGTGACGAACTTAGGACGGCCTATGGCAACAACCAGAATGTCGGCGCGGCGTGTTACCTCCGCAAGATTCTTTGTGCGGCTGTGTGCAATGGTCACCGTCGCATTCTCATTGAGGAGCAACTTCGACACGGGCAGGCCCACGATGTTGCTGCGACCTATAACCACCACATCCTTGCCAGCAATCTCCACGTTGGCACGCTTCAAGAGCTTGATGATACCCTTGGGTGTGCAGGGAAGTGTGCAGGGCTGTTTAAGCCACAGGTTAGCCACATTCATCGGGTGGAAACCATCCACATCCTTCTCGGCACTGATGGCTGCAATGACCTTATCGGAGTCTATGTGCTTGGGCAGAGGCAACTGCACCAGGATGCCATCCACACCTTCGTCGGCATTGAGCTCGTCGATGATGCCAAGCAGCTCAGCCTCCGAGATAGAGGCGTCCTTGCGTATTGTGGTGTTCTTTATGCCTACCTCCTCCGAAGCCTTAGCCTTGCCCGTGACGTATGATACGCTACCTGGATCCTCACCTACGAGGATTACAACCAGGTGAGGTACACGGCCATACTTCTCGGTGAAGGTGGCTACGTCGGCTGCCATCTCCTGCTTCAAGGAGAGAGCCAGCTCCTTACCATTTATAATATATGCCATAATCTTTTATCAACTTTAATAACTCAAATTATCGATTTTGAGATTGCCATGTCGGATAAATCCTCCTCACAATGACGGGTGGAGGCAATCCCCCAATTTTGAATTTTGAATTATGAATTTTGAATTAATACTTAAACGCTTTGTCACCAATGTCGGTGCGATGGAAGAGGTTGTCGCACTTAATCTTCTCAACCTCGGCCTGAGCCTTCTGCTGCGCCTCGCGGAGCGTTGGAGCCTTGCATACGACAATCATCACACGGCCACCAGCCGTCAGGCACTTACCATCCCTGGTGGCTGTGCCCATATGATATACCGAGCCATCAACATCCTCGATGCCCTTAATCTCGTAACCCTTCTCGTAGGAGCCTGGGTAACCCTTCGATGCCAGCACAACACCCAGCGTAGCCTGCTCGTCCCACTCTATTACGGGGCTCTTGCCGTCGGCTACGTCGCAGAACACCTGACACATATCGCTCTTCAAACGTGGCAGGATAACCTCAGTCTCGGGGTCACCAAAGCGGGCGTTGAACTCAATAACCTTAATGCCCGACTTGGTCTTCATAAGTCCGCCATACAGCACGCCGCAGAACGAGCAGCCCTCCTCGACCATAGCCGCAGCCGTAGGGCGCATAATCTTATCCATAGCGTACTGCAAGTCCTCCTCCGTGATGAAAGGCAGCTCGGTGTAAGCACCCATACCTCCCGTGTTGGGGCCCTTGTCGCCGTCATAGGCACGCTTGTGGTCCTGCGCCACAGGCATAGGATAGACATCCTTGCCGTTTACGAAGCACAGGAGCGAGAACTCAGGGCCTTCAAGGTACTCCTCAATAACAACCTTGCCCTTGCCGAACTTCTCATCCTGCAACATATCTCGCAGAGCCTCCTCAGCCTGCTCCAAGCTCTCGGCGATAACTACACCCTTGCCTGCCGCCAGACCGTCGTACTTCAACACCGTAGGCAGAGAGCCTGCCTTGACATACTCCCACGCTGAATCGAAATCCTCGAAGGTGGCGTATGCAGCCGTGGGGATGTTGTACTTCTGCATCAAGTCCTTGGCGAACTGCTTGCTGCACTCAATCTGTGCCGCAGCCTTCACGGGACCGAAGATGCGCAGTTCAGAGGCCTTGAAAGCGTCGGCAATGCCCGCTTCGAGAGCTACCTCGGGGCCTACAACGGTAAGCTCCACACCCTGCTCCACGGCAAAGTCCTTCAACTTCTCGACCTCGGTCTCCTTGATGGCAACACACTCAGCCAAAGCTGCAATGCCTGCATTACCGGGTGCACAGAAAATCTTATCTACCTGTTTAGACTTGCTCAACGCCTCGACAATGGCGTGGCAACGACCACCCGAACCTACTACCAATACCTTCATATCTGTTAGTGCTTGAAGTGACGCATACCTGTTGCGAGCATAGTAATACCACACTCGTTAGCCTTCTTTATCGAGTCCTCGTCACGCACGCTGCCACCAGGCTGCACGATAGCTGTCACGCCATACTGCGATGCCAGAGTAACGGTGTCGTCGAAGGGGAAGAAACCATCGGATGCCAGCACAAGACCTTCGGTGAAGCCTGCCGCCTGAGCCTGCTTCAAGGCTATCTCGGCAGAGCCCACACGGTTCATCTGACCTGCACCAACACCTACGGTGTGACCATCCTTAACCACTACGATAGCGTTAGACTTGACGTGCTTAACGATTCTCCAACCGAAGTTAAGGTCGGTAACCTGCTCTGCCGTAGGCTTGGTCTCGGTGACACACATCTGAGCTGTAACCTCGGCAGTGGTCTTGTCCAAATCCTGAACCAGCAAGCCTCCGTTTACGCTTACATACTGGTTTACCACGCTCTCGTCCTTGGTCATATCTACCTGCAACAGACGCAGGTTCTTCTTCGTAGAGAGCACCTCCAAAGCCTCCTCCGAGAACGAGGGAGCCATAATAATCTCCAAGAAGATAGGCTTCATAAGCTCGGCTGCGGCCTTGGTAACCTCACGGTTTACGGCTACGATACCGCCGAAGATACTAACCTTGTCGGCCTCGTAAGCCTTCGTCCAAGCATCGACAACATCCTTGCCGATAGCTGCGCCACAAGGGTTCATATGTTTCAAACCTACGCAGAAAGGCTCGTCAAACTCGCGCACGATAGAGGGGGCCGCATTTGCGTCCTGAATATTGTTGTACGAGAGCTCCTTGCCACCCAGCTGCTTGGCGTTAGCGAGCGAGTAAGAGCCTGCATCGGCAGCGCCGTAGAACTTAGCCTGCTGGTGAGGGTTCTCGCCATAGCGCAAGCCCTGCACAAGGTCGAACTCCAAGAAGAGCTTCTCGTTAAGGCCTGCCGCCTTGCGCATATATGTCGCAATCATTGAGTCGTACTCCGCCGTGTGGGTGTAAGCCTCGGCAGAGAGCTGCAAGCGTGTAGAGAGTGTTGTGTTGCCATAAGACTTAATCTCCCCGATAATTTTAGAGTAGTTCTCGGGGTTGCAGACAACAGTCACATCCTTGTAGTTCTTGGCTGCGGAGCGAAGCATTGATGGGCCGCCGATGTCGATGTTCTCGATGGCATCCTCCATCGTCACGTCGGGCTTTGAGATGGTCTGACGGAATGGGTAGAGGTTTACACATACCATATCGATAAACTCGATGCCGTTATCCTTCAAGGCTTTCAGATGGCTCTCGTCATCACGACGTGCCAGCAGACCGCCATGCACCTTGGGGTGCAAAGTCTTTACGCGGCCATCACAAATCTCGGGGAAGCCCGTAACATCGCCTATGTTGATTACCTCCACGCCACTCTCGCGCAGAAGCTTCATAGTACCGCCTGTGGCGATAATCTCCCAGCCCAGCGAGCGCAACTGCTGCGCAAACTCAACAACACCTGTCTTGTCGCTGACTGATACTAATGCTCTCATATAACTCTTTTATTTTAATAATTTCTTAATCGTATCAATGTAGAGACTGTGCTCTATATCGTGAATCATAGCCGTAAGCTCCTCAATGTCGTCACCCTCGTAAGCAATGGCCCTCTGGGCAATGATTTGCCCGCCGTCAAGGGTCGCGTCCACATAGTGTATGGTGGCTCCATAGACCTTCACACCGTAGGCCATAGCCTGCCCGATGGCATCCTTGCCACGAAAGGCTGGCAGCAGCGAGGGGTGCAGGTTTATAATCCTGCCCTCGTAGGCTTGCATAAGCTCCTCGCCCACCAATCGCATATATCCGGCAAGGCAGATGAGCTCAACACCCAGAGCCTCGCATCGGGCGACAATCTGCTGCTCATACTCCTGCTTCGACGAAAAATCCCTGGCCGAGAATGTGTAGCTCTCAACGCCCCACTCCTGGGCAAGGGCATTGACCCTTGCCTGGGGCTTGTCGCAGACCATAAGCACCACCTGGGCAGCAAGCTCCCCCGCACGGCACGCTCTGACGATGGCTTCAAAGTTAGAGCCGTGGCCGCTGGCAAAGACTGCTATCTTATGTAGGGGCTTGTTCACTGTGGAGTAGCTATGTGTTTACCTATATTATTTAATGGTGACGCCCTCACCCTCGACGATGCGACCTATGACGGAAGCCTTCTCGCCGTGTGAAGAGAGTATCTCGATAGCCTTCTGGGCATCCTTCTCGTCCAGAGCGATGACCATACCCACACCCATATTGAAGATGTTGAACATCTCACGGTGTGCTATGCCACCCCACTTCTCCAAGAACTTGAACACGGGCAATATCTCCCAGCTGCCCTCCTGCACCTCGACACCCTGACCCTCAGAGAGGATGCGTGGTATGTTCTCGTCAAAACCTCCACCCGTAATGTGGCTGATGCCGTGAACGTCGCACTGAGCAATGACGTCGAGCACCTGCTTGACGTAGATGCGTGTAGGAGTCAAAAGCACCTCACCCAGAGGCTTCTCGCCCAAGTCTGCGTGTGGCTGGTGAAGGTCGAAGCCGTTGTCCGATACGACCTTGCGCACAAGCGAGAATCCGTTGGAGTGCACACCACTCGAAGCGATGCCCACCAGCACGTCGCCAACCTTTACCTTCGTGCCGTCGATGAGCTTGGCACGCTCCACAACACCGCATGTAAAGCCTGCAATGTCATACTCGCCACCACCATACATACCGGGCATCTCGGCTGTCTCGCCACCAATCAAGGCGCAGCCTGCCTGACGGCAACCCTCGGCAACAGAGGCTACAATAGCCTCAATCTTGGCGGGCTCGTTGTGACCCACAGCCACATAGTCCAAAAAGAAGAGAGGCTCGGCACCCTGCGCCAGCACGTCGTTTACACACATAGCCACAGCGTCAATGCCTATGGTGTCGTGCTTGTCCATCTCGAAAGCCAGTTTAAGCTTGGTGCCTACGCCGTCGGTACCACTAACCAGCACGGGCTCCTTAATGCCCAGCGATGCCAGGTCGAACATACCTCCGAAAGCACCGATGTTACCCATAACACCCGGACGAGAGGTTGATTTAACGTGTGACTTAATTCTGCGAACTACCTCGTAACCTGCTTCGAGGTTCACACCCGCATTTTCATAACTCTTAGCCATACTTATATACTTATTTAATTATTGTCCTTATCTCTTTTGAAAGTAACGCACAGCGTTGGCGAAGATGCTCTGCTGCTTGTTGCCGTGAATATTCTTGAAGAGGTTCTCCTCCCAGCGCTCGGTGTGACCCATCTTACCCAATATCTGACCGTTGCGGCTGATTATGCCCTCGATGGCGTAGCTCGAACCGTTAGGGTTATATGGAGCGCAGAGGGTCGCCTTGCCTGCGGGGTCAATATACTGGAATGCCACCTGACCATTTGCAAAGAGCTCCTCGGCCATCTCGTCGCTAACGACGAACTTACCCTCGCCGTGGCTCACAGCAATGGAGTGCTCCTCGCCCAACGTAAAGCCTGCAAGCCAGGGTGATGAGGTGGTAGCTACACGGGTAGTCACAATCTGCGAGATGTGGCGGTTGATGTCGTTGCGGAACAGCGTAGGCGACTCCTTAACGACCTGACCCAACCTGCCATAAGGCAGCAGACCCGACTTAACCAATGCCTGGAAGCCGTTGCAGATACCCAGAATCAAACCTCCACGGTCAAGCAATGAGTGTATGGCATCGGTAATAAGCTTGTTGTTCAGCACGTTGGCGATGAACTTACCACTGCCGTCGGGCTCGTCACCAGCCGAGAAACCACCACTAAGCACGAAGATATTACACTCGTCTATGTGGCGCTTCATCTTCTCGATAGAGGCGAAGATATCCTCCGCCGTGAGGTCGCAGAATACGCTTGTGGTAATCTTGGCGCCTGCCCTCTCGAAGGCCTTGCTGGTGTCGTAGTCGCAGTTTGTACCCGCAAAGACAGGGAAGTAAGCCACAGGCTGCTCGATAGCCTCACCCGCATACTTAACCTCACGGTGCTCAGGCTCGCTGAGACGTGTGGTGCCGCCCTCGATGCCTCGGTCGGGATATATCTGGCAGAACTTCTCGGCATTAAGCTTCTGCATATCGTCAATAGAGAAGGCCTCGCCGTTGAAGACAACGTTGTCGCCCTCGATGGTTGCTCCGATAAGCTCGGCAGCGGGGAACTCCAAATCCTCCACCGCCTCGACCAGGATAGAGCCGTAGGCATAGTTGAAGAGCTCCTGCTCAGGCATATCTACCTGGGCTGCTACCCTGTTACCGAATGACATCTTGCAACAGCCTCCTGTACGCCACCAAAGCCTATGGCGTAGCCTGCAACGACCTTGCCCTGCTCGATGGCCGTAGAGACGAAGTCGAAGTTAGACTTCAAGCACTCGGTGTCGGGCATATAGTTAGCCAGAGGGGTGTGCTTTACCAGGTAGAGCTTATGTCCTGAGGCCTTGAACTCGGGGCTGATGACTGTGCGTGCATCTACGGTGGTGATACCAAAGGCCATAAGCATTGGAGGTACGTTTATATCCTGGAACGTGCCACTCATAGAGTCCTTGCCTCCGATAGAGGGCAGACCCAGCTCGACCTGCATCTTCAACGCACCCAGCAGAGCCGCCAGAGGCTTACCCCACGATGTGTCGCTGTTCATACGCTCGAAGTACTCCTGATATGAGTAGCGCATCCTGTCGTAACGTGCGCCCGCAGCAACAACCTTGGCTGCCGCCTCCACAACTGCATAGGCAGCACCGTGATATGGGCTCCACGAGGTCAGGAATGGGTTGTAGCCAAATGCCATAATGCTGGCAGTGTTGGTGTAGCCCACACCTACGGGGAGCTTCTGCACTGATACCTGCGTCTCGGTGTTTTGTGTCTTGCCACCGAAAGGCATAAGCACGGTAGAGGCGCCGATGGTTGAGTCGAACATCTCAATCATACCGCGCTGCGACACGACGTTGTCGTCCTGCAAGTTATTCTTGACCTTCTCGCTGAGGCTCTTACCCTCGACCTCACGCACGAAGGGGTCACGCTCCTCGACGGCAGCAATGCGCACCTTGGTGTAGTGCTTGGCACCTGCCGAGTCAATGAAGTCGCGTGAGAGGTTTACGATGACCTCGCCATTGTAGAACATCTTCAAGCGGTTGGTGTCGGTGACGTTGGCAACGTGTGTGACCTCGATGGACTCCTCGTGGCAGTACTGCACGAACTTATCCACATCCTTGGGCTCGATGACTACCGACATACGCTCCTGCGACTCGCTGATGGCGAGTTCCGTGGAGTTCAGTCCGCTATATTTGGTTGGTACGCGGTCAAGGTATATATCCAGGCCTGGGGCGAGCTCTCCGATGGCTACGCTGACACCGCCCGCACCAAAGTCGTTAGACTTCTTGATGAGTCTTGTAACCTCGGGGCGGCGGAACAGACGCTCCAACTTACGCTCCTCGGGAGCATTACCCTTCTGCACCTCTGACGAGCACTCCTCGATAGACTTCACGTTGTGCTCCTTCGACGAGCCCGTAGCTCCACCTATGCCGTCACGGCCTGTGCGGCCACCCAGCATAAGGATTACATCGCCTGCCGCAGGTGACTCGCGGCGTACGTTCTCGGCCTTAACGGCTCCGACGACAGCACCCACCTCCAAGCGCCTGGCAACATAGTCGGGGTGGTAAATCTCCCTGACGTGGGTTGTGGCAAGGCCTATCTGATTGCCGTAGCTCGAATAGCCTGCGGCAGCCTTTGACGATATGATGCGCTGGGGCAGCTTACCCTCCAATGTCTCGGCAACGGGGGTGTAGATGTTGCCTGCACCCGTCACACGCATAGCCTGATAGACGTAGCTGCGACCTGACAATGGGTCGCGTATAGCACCGCCCAGGCAGGTGGAAGCACCTCCGAAGGGCTCAATCTCGGTTGGGTGGTTGTGGGTCTCATTCTTGAACTGCAAGAGCCACTTCTGCTCCTGACCGTCGACATCGACATTGACGAATATCGAGCAGGCGTTGTTCTCCTCGCTCTGCTCCATATTATCCAGCACACCCCTCTTTTTCAGGTAGCGGGCACCGATGGTAGCAAGCTCCATAAGGCAGAGGCTCTTATCCTGGCGACCCAGCTCCTCGCGTATGCGGCTGAGTTCCTCCAACGTGGCGTCAAGCTCTGCCGAGAGGAACGAGTCGTCGATGGTTATCTCCTCAATCTCGGTTGTGAAGGTCGTGTGACGGCAGTGGTCACTCCAATAGGTGTCGAGGATGCGGAGCTCAGTCTCCGAGGGGTCACGACCCTCCTTGGTGTAGTAGGCAACCACCTCCTGCAAGTCGTCGGCATTCATCGCCAGACCCATCTTCTTGCAGTAAGGGGCAAGCTCCTCCCTCTTCAAGGCTGTGAGGCCGTGCAACACGGGCACGGGCTTGACCTCGGCATTCTCCATATCGCTCAGCACACTCAAATCCTTGCGGCGTGACTCCACGGCATTGATGTAGTAACGCTCTATGCGCGCCATATCGGCCTCCGAGAGGCTGTCGTCAAAGATGAGCAGCTTGGATGACTTAATCTTCACCTGTGCCGTGGGCTCGATAAGACGTACGCAGTCCACAGCCGAGCTGGCACGCTGGTCGAACTGACCAGGCAGGTACTCCACAGCCAAATACTTCTTACCCTCCAAGGGGCACTCGTCGCTCACGCAGTCGGTCACCACCTCGCCAAAGACGGCATAGCGGCTCTTTTCCAGCAACTCCTCCGTGAAGCCGAAGAGGTCATAGACATTCAGCAGACGCAGCGACTGCAAACTCAGACCCAGGTTGCCATTCAACTCGCGGCGCAGCGTGTCGGCCTCGACCTGAAAACGTGGGTACTTCTCAACAAAAATACGGTAGTTCTTCATATTGTTTCAAGTTCTTAATAATCAGTGTATTACAACTCAGCCTCCAACACCTTCTCGGTCTGTGCCTTGCGGTATGCCACCAGACGGGCCTCCAACTCAGGGTCGGTGAGTGCGAAGATGGATGCCGCTATGAGGGCTGCATTCTTGGCGCCGTTGATGGCGGTAGTAGATACGGGAATGCCACCAGGCATCTGCACGATTGAGAGCAATGAGTCCAGACCGCCCAAAGCCGAGGTCTTGATGGGTACACCGATGACGGGTACGGGTGTGAGGGCTGCCGTCACACCTGCAACGTGTGCTGCGCCGCCTGCACCAGCGATGATGGCTCCTATGCCACGCTCCTTAGCCGACTCGGCATACTCGACCATAAGGTGAGGTGTGCGGTGTGCGCTGATGACACGTTTCTCGTACTCAATACCCAGTTCTTCAAGGGTTTGCGTTGCGGCCTCCATGACACCCCAATCGGATGTAGAGCCCATAATAACTGCTACTTTCATTCTATATCTTGTTTTAGAGATTAACCATAGGCGCAAATATACATATATTTATTCAGAAAAGAAAGCGAAAAGAGAAAATTGTTAGCGAGTTTAGGGAGTTTAGGGAGGTTAGGGAAATTCTTTTTTTTGTTGCGTCATCGCTAAATTCCCTAAATTCTCTAAATTCCCTATTCAAAACCAAAGTAAAAGGTAGATCCCCATCGTCGCTTCGCTTCGGGGGATGACGTATTTATTTATTGAATTCCACCATTACACCCAATCAGTTCCGCCGAAGCGTCTGTTTTAAGTGGTGAAATGATGGTGTGATTTTTTGTATTTCATGAAAAATTAGATACATTTGCCAATGTGTATTACAGATATTTGTGCCGTAAATATGTAAATATCTATTCAAAAACTTTATAATTTCAAAAAAAACTTATGAGAAAATTATTTCTTTCGTGTGTGATGTTACTCGCCTTTGCGGGGTGTAGCGACGAGGAGGGAACCAACACTCAGCCCGCCGAGACTCCTGCCGAGGAGGTGACTTACTCGGCATCAATAGAGTTGGCTGAGCAGTTTGGTTTTGTGTGGAGTGCAGACTCTTCGATATCATTGTTCTCAACGACCCAGAATGAGATGTTCGCCTATAATGTCACAGCGGGCAAGTTCGAGAAGACGGACAACACAAACCCCACAATGGCTGTGCTGCCAAAAATTTATGGTGTGCACCCCTACGCCAAGGGTAACAGAGCCGCCAAGTCAGGTGAGATAACCTTAGAGATTCCAGCCCAGCAGGCATACAAGGCCGAGGGTATCGATTTAGCAACTGCCCCAATGCTGGCCATTGCTGAGGTGGAGGCTACGGAGTTGGAGTTTAAGCACCTTTTCGGCTATGTGAACATACTCCTCTATGCTGTGCTGCCTGAGCAGGTCACCTCGCTTGCTGTCAGCAGCATAAAGCTCACGACGTCAGCCACAGAGCCCATATCGGGCACAGCAAGTTTCGAGACCGAGGTTGGCGACTCATCTTATGAACTCTACTTTGGTCAGGCGGGCTCCTCGCAGATTGTGTTGCATTGCGGCGAAGGTGCTACGCTGGGAACAACGGCCGAGACTGCCACATCGTTCCACTTTACCCTCCCTGCTGCGACCTACACCAATGGCTGCAAGGTGGAAATCACCGACACTAATGGCATTGTCTTTGAAGAGGTCATATCCGCTTTCACGGTTAAGCGCGGCGAGATAACTACCCTGCCTGTTGCCGACATTGAGTATCCCCAGAAGATAGAGAGTGCAATCGTGGATGTTCAGTTTGGAAACGACAATGCCGGCAATCCTATTGCTACCGACAGCGTCTCGGGTGTGCCCATCGCTACCGTGCAGCGCAATGCTGCTGTAATGAACCTCTCAGTGGCAGACCCTCAGACAGAGTCTTATACATTAAACAAGATAGCTACCTTTGGAGCTAATCAGGATAATATGACCTACTTCGACCTCGACTACACCAGCATATTGGACAAGATGCAGGATGGTTTCACCATTGAGGTTATACACCACGACGCCCGCGTAGAGACAACGGGCGACAACGCTTGGCGTGGTCTGTTTGGCTCGGCAGACTTTGGTCTGTGGCTTAATGAAGACCCGGGCCGTTACCTCTGGGATGGTCGTGTGTGGCCGGGC
The DNA here is from genome assembly GCA_045603645.1 of Alistipes sp. Lineage (GTDB taxonomy): Bacteria > Bacteroidota > Bacteroidia > Bacteroidales > Rikenellaceae > Alistipes. The sequence goes on from JAZUMN010000017.1 coordinate 26,977, forward strand.
GCTGCCGGCATAAACTATGGCGTGAATGAAATCGCGGCAAATGTTTGGCACCACACAATCTTTGTTTACAATGCCTCCGAAGGGACATATCAGGTATATACCGATGGCGTTGTTGAGATTGATTTGAGCTGTGGTCAGATGCGCACAAGTGCCATCACCAAGTGTATGATTGGAGGCCGTTATTTCAGCGATGGTGTCCGTATGGGTCTGCCCTGGGGCGGCGATATGGCGCTTTTTAGAATCTACGACGATGCAGCATCCAAGGATGAGGCAAGCCTGCTGTATGTGGATATCAAGCCTCAGGTGGATGCCCTGAACGCAGCAGCAGTTCAGTAAACTGATATATGAAAATGTGGTTAAAATGAATTAAATTCAAGAGACAATTATGAGAACGAGAATATTTGCTGCGTTGGCACTTATGATGCTTGGTGCCTGCGCAAACGAGGATGTGAATACTACAACCACTATTCCCGACCAGAAGGACCCCGAGGTGGTCTATGACTGCATTCAGGAGAGTAACGTTACTAAGAACGAGAAAACCTCGGTGACAATCACCATCCCCACCCAGAAGATAGCCATCGACCCGATGATATATGGTCAGATGCTGGAAGACTGCAACGACAAGGTTATCTATGGCGGCATCGTGAGCAACGAGGGCAAGGAAAACACAGCCGTCACGGAGCTGCTGCGTCCGCTTAATATACCCGTTATGCGCTGGCCCGCAGGTACGGCCATATACGACTACGAGTGGCGCAAGGGTATAGGCAAGGAGCGCAAGGCTGTAAGAGAGTATATATGGGGTGGCTGGGAGTACTACACCTTCGGCACGGATGAGTTCATCACCTGGTGCGAGCGACTTGACATCGAGCCATATATCAATATTCCGATGGGTAACAACAAT
>JAZUMN010000018.1:0-33447 GCA_045603645.1 Alistipes sp.
ACATCTTTTGCCGTTACAATATCGTGTATGGCTATCTGCTCCTGAAAGATGGAGAGTGCCGTAGCACGAATCTCATCCAACTGACGGTTGATCTCTCGGGCAGCTACACTCTTACCCGTAGCACGACCTGAGTGCCACATCGTATGAGGCACCGACATCTTCAAACTGAATGCCGCTTCGGAGTATTTTCCGACGGTCAATCTCGCCATCACAGGGCAATTGCCTTTGGCATCCGCTTCGCTCTTTTTGAGGTAGAACGCCACCTTTACATTTACCTGATTCATAACTCTTTACTTTGGTTGCAAAATTAAAGTATAAAGAGCAAATGAAAGGCATGAATAATATAGCGGAATATAGAATAAAGTACTATGCCCCAATATCTAAGCCTATATTTTTTCTCACTTCAAGAAAAAATGCTTACCTTTGTCATAGCAAAGATTGGAAAACACGCGTTCTTTGAGGCGGTTATTGGGATGCCGATGGAGATTAAGAACGATTTTTTCTGACCGATTTTTGCCCTCAAAAAAGGCAACGGATTAGTAGCAAATCTACATCTTAACTCATCTATATACGGTCTTTCAGGACCGCATTACAACCACGGAAGCCCGTTGCGTATTAAACAATCTACCAACGAATTGCATTATTTCCCAATTTCCTGCCTTTTTCTCGCGAGTTCTTCGTATATTTGCATAAATATTTTTTGCTATGTTACGACTTTCTCTTGTTATAGCCACCTATAACCGTGCAGAATCTCTGCTCGTGACACTGAACTCTGTCGCCGAGCAGACGGCACCCACCGAGCAGTGGGAGTGTATTGTGGTGAATAATAATTCAACCGACAACACCGAGGAGCGATTCACAGAGTTCGCTCAGGCTCACCCCGACCTTAGGCTGCGTATGGTTAAGGAGTTGCGTCAGGGGCTTTCATTTGCCCGCAACCGTGGCATTGGCGAGGGCGAGGGCGAGTACATAGCAATCATCGACGACGACGAGCGCATAGCTCCCGACTTTATATCTTCGTACATAGAATTATTCGACTCTACCCCCGACGCTATGGCGGCAGGAGGGCCTATCGTGGCCGAGTACCCCACGGGTAAGCCCTGCTGGATGTCGCGTTTCACCGAGCGACCCATTGCCAACACGATGTATTTCGGCGACAAGGTGTGCGTATTCCCCGCAGGGCGTATTCCGGGCGGAGGAAATATGGCTCTGCGTCGCTCTGCCGTAAAGCGTTATGGTGTCTTTGATACGGCTCTGGGATATGTGGGCGAGCAACTTATCGGCGGCGAGGAGTGCGACCTCTTCGAGCGTCTGCAAATCGCCCAGGCGAAGTATTACTACGTCCCCGGGGCTGTTATGTATCACATCATACCCAAGGAGAAACTTACGTTGGAGTACCTGTCAAGACTAAGTTACAATGTGGGCGTGAGCCAGCTGCGCCGCGCACGTTACTACCACCGCATAGGGCGTGTAAAGATAAAGGAGTGCATAAAGTGGTGCGCCACACTGCTCCTGTCCCTATGGTATGGCGTAACCCTGCAATGGAGCAAAGCCAGATATCTGCTTACGATGCGCTGGAACATCACGCGCGGCATTTGGAGCAAGAACATATAAGAAAAAGTGAGGGTGTCCCAAAACTGACGGACACCCTCACTCTATTTTCAGAATTTGTATATCAAGAGCTATTTTAAGCTGCTCGCATACCAAAAGAGTCTTGTTGGACTGATTCTACTGCAACTTACATCGACAATATCCTGACAATATCAAGTCCCGCCAAGTCCATCTTCTGAACGTGCGCCACAGCCTTCTTGAATGGCACATATACCAACTCACCATTCTTTATGCCTATCATCACATTGCGCTGACCCTCCGACAGAGCCTCTATCGCCATTGCACCCATCTTCGAGGCGAGGATGCGGTCCTTGGCCGTAGGTGAGCCGCCACGCTGCAAGTGACCCAGGATAGTCACGCGGGCATCAAACTCGGGGAACTCCTTCTTGATACGCTCCTTCAAGCCGAGAGCACCGCCCGTAGCCTTGTTCTCTGCCACCAGGACTATGGCCGATGACTTACTCTTGCGGAAGCCGTTGTTGATGAGTTCTGCCAGCTGGTCCACCTCGGTCTCACGCTCGGGGATGATGGCCGCCTCGGCTCCCGATGCAATAGCCCCGTTAAGGGCAAGGTAGCCCGCCGTGTTACCCATAACCTCTACAAAGAACAGTCGCTCGTGGCTTGTGGCCGTGTCGCGCAACTTATCCACCGCATCAACAATGGTATTGAGGGCTGTATCGTAGCCTATGGTCTCGTCTGTGCCGTCGAGGTCGTTGTCAATAGTGCCGGGCAAGCCCACGATGGGCACATCAAACTCCTCGGCGAAGAGCTGCGCTCCCGACAATGAGCCGTCGCCACCGATGACTACCAGAGCATCTATACCTGCCGCCTTCATATTCTCGTACGCCTGCTGACGACCCTCCGGTGTGCGGAACTCCTTGCTGCGGGCCGTTTTGAGGATGGTGCCTCCGTGCTGCACGATGTTGCTCACACTCTGCGACTTGAACTCCACAATCTCGTTAGTAACCAGACCGTGGTAGCCGCGCATAATTCCCTTTACCTGATAACCATTATATATCGCCGTGCGTGTCACGGCACGAATTGCCGCATTCATTCCGGGGGCATCACCTCCCGAGGTAAGGATACCTATACACTTAATCGTTGCCATAATATTACATTTTTCTTCGCCACAAAAGTATATAATTTTTTATCTTTTTGTTCCTCCCAAAGTAATTTTTGCACCACTATTTGTCTAAAAAAAGTACAAAAAACGTGCATCGCGGCGCAAAGTGCAAAAAGATGAAAGATTTTAGTATATTTGCACGGAAATATACAACATAAATAAAGTAAAGGTTTTTGGTTATGAGTTTTGAGAATCACAAACAGATAGTCGAGCAGGCGTGGGCGAATCGCGAAATGCTTGCCGACGCAGCTGTGAAGGCTACCATTCGTGAGGTGGTGGAGGCCGTAGATAAGGGCGAGCTGCGCACCGCCGAGCCCATCAACCCCCAGACGAGCGAGTGGCAGGTAAACGAGTGGGTAAAGAAGGCTATCATTATGTACTTCCCCATTCAGGAGATGCGCACAATGCGTTCAGGAGAGTTGGAGTGGTACGACAAGATGGAACTTAAACACGACTATGAGACGCTGGGCGTAAGAGTTGTTCCGCACGCCGTGGCACGCTATGGCGCATACATCGCCCCGGGAGCTATACTTATGCCTTCGTATGTAAATATTGGTGCTTATGTCGATACGGGCACAATGGTCGATACCTGGGCTACGGTGGGTTCGTGCGCGCAGATAGGCAAGCACGTTCACCTGAGTGGTGGCGTGGGCATTGGCGGCGTATTGGAGCCTGTGCAGGCTGCTCCTGTAATCATCGAGGATAACTGCTTCATAGGCTCTCGCGCCATCGTCGTTGAGGGTGCGCACATCTGTCGCGAGGCTGTCCTCGGCTCAAATACCGTAATCACAGGCTCAACACACATCATCGATGTAACGGGCGAGGAGCCCAAAGAGTACCGTGGCTATGTCCCTGCTCGCTCGGTGGTTGTTCCGGGCACCTATACAAAGAAATTCCCCGCAGGAGAGTATGGCGTATCGTGTGCCCTTATCATCGGTCACCGCAAGGAATCTACTGACAAAAAGACTTCGCTCAACGACGCCTTGCGCGACTTTGGCGTGAGCGTATAGTGTGACGCGGCAAAACCTAAGCAGCAACCGTTTTCGATGATACACTACTTTAAGAGCCTGACCTCGTCAAACGACGAGGCTGCGCTGCCCCACTACTCGGAGGGCGATATCATCTGGGCCGAAAGCCAGAGTGCAGGCCGAGGTCAGCGAGGACACTCGTGGCAGAGCACCGAGGGGCAGAGCCTGACCTTCTCGGTGGTATTGGAGCCTACGTTCCTGCCCGCCGCAGAGCAGCTCTCACTCTTGCAGGTGGTGGCATTGGCTATGGTGGATGCGCTGGCAGAGTATGATATAGAGGCCAGGATAAAGTGGACAAACGACATATATGTTGGCGACAGAAAGCTTGTCGGCATACTGATGGAACACAAATTGCAGGGCACTACCCTGTCGCGCACCATTGCAGGCATAGGCATAAACGTAAACCAAACAGAGTTTGACCCTGCGCTGCCCAATCCTACCTCGATGCGTCTGATTAGGGGCAAGACCTTCGACCGCGAGCAGGTGCTGGAAAGCATCTTTCGCCACATTATGCTCCGCTACGATATGCTGCGTCGGGGACTATGCGAAGGGCTGCACGAAGATTATCACAAAAGGCTGTACAAACTCCGTGAGAGGCAGACCTTTGCCCTGCCCGACGGCAGTCGTCTCGAAGGAGAGATAAGAGGTGTCGAGCCGCAGGGAGCATTGAAAATAGCAACCCCACAGGGCGAAGAACGCAAATTTTTATTCAAAGAGGTGGAATTTGTGTTAAAAAACTAACAAAAAAGTAGTATTGTTGAAAAATAAGTCATATCTTTGTATGAGGTAAAGTGCCCAAATGGGGGTCTTTCGCACCTGACAAGGTGCAGACGTGCAAGCAAAAAGAGAGGACAAACAATTTTAATACAGTTACGGATATGAATATTCCTTCTAATTTGAAGTACTCAAACGACCACGAGTGGTGTCGTATTGAGGGTGAGTATGCCTATGTAGGCATTACAGATTTTGCTCAGAGTCAGTTGGGCGACATCGTCTTTGTTGACGTACCAACCGTTGGCGAGACATTGGCAGCAGGTGAGGTTTTCGGCTCTATCGAGGCCGTTAAGACCGTGAGCGATGCCTTCATCCCCGTTGGTGGTGAGGTTGTAGAGTTCAACTCAGCCGTTGATGCCGACCCTGCACTTGTAAACTCTGACCCATACGGCGAGGGCTGGATGATTAAGGTTAAGATGTCGAACCCTGCCGACTACGACACTCTGCTCTCGGCTGAGGCTTATGCCGAGCTTATTGGCTAAACACAAGAAAAACTTAAAACCTAATAACAAAAAGAATTATGTCAAAAGTAACAGTTATTGGTGCCGGTATGGTGGGCGCAACTTGCGCAAACGTATTGGCTTCACGCAACATCGCAGACGAGGTTGTATTGATTGATATCAAGGAGGGCCTTTCAGAGGGTAAGATGCTCGATATGTATCAGGCATCGGCTACAACCGACTTCAAGACAAAACTCACAGGCTGCACAAACGACTACAAGAAGACTGCAAACTCTGACGTTGTGGTTGTAACCTCAGGTATTCCCCGTAAGCCAGGTATGACTCGTGAGGAGCTTATCGGCACGAACGCAAATATTGTTAAGAGTGTAGTATCGCAGGCTCTGGCGCACTCTCCACGCGCTATATTCCTCATCGTATCTAACCCTATGGATACAATGGCTTACCTCACACTCAAATCAACAGGTCTGCCAAAGAACCGCGTAATCGGTATGGGTGGCGCGCTGGACTCTTCACGTTTCCGTTGCTATCTGGCTAAGGCAGCCAATGCCAACATCCACGATGTTGATGGTATGGTTATCGGCGGTCACGGCGATACTACAATGATTCCTTTGACATCAAAGGCTACAATCAAGGGTGTTCCTGCTACGCAGTTCATCTCAAAGAAAAAGCTTGCACAGGTTGCTGCCGACACTATGGTAGGTGGCGCAACACTCACAGGCTTGCTCGGCACATCGGCTTGGTACGCACCTGGCGCTGCTGCTGCATCTATGGTTGAGGCTATCCTGGGTGACCAGAAGCGCATCATTCCTTGCGGTTGCTACCTCGAAGGCGAGTATGGTCAGGAGGACATTATGATTGGTGTTCCTGCCGTTATCGGTCGCAAGGGTATCGAGAAGATCGTTAAGATTGACCTTACAAAGGAGGAGCAGGAGAAGTTTGAGGCTTCGGCTGCCGCTGTACGCAAGGTAAATCAGATTCTTTACGACACAAAAGCTATCTAAACATTTGATTTGATAGAAAATCCGAGGTTGTCCAACAAGTTTTTGAAGGACAACCTCTTTTGCTTGAAGTCGTATCTCTTTATTCCTGTTTTCTTCGGGTAATGCCCTCGCGCTTAGACTTTATCTTTTCGATGGTGCTAACGATATAACGCTCGATGTCGGCTTTGAGGTTCTGGTATAGCGGACACGAGGTATAGTTCTCGTTATCGAGCAGCACGTCACGCGTTGAGCGCAGGGTGTTGATGTAGTTGCTAAGTTCGTTTTTAAGCGGCAGCCCCGTCTTGCTCGACGAGTTTATCTTGGCTATGGACATCTGCCGCAGGCGGTCACATACGGTGTTCAGAAGTATCATCACCACATTATCCATCAGCGTATGGCCGTGCATAAAGAGATAGGTGTTTTCTGGTTTCACACCCTTCCGAAGCAGATACTTGGCAAACGACGGCATCTCGGCTGCCATACGGGGGTTTTGCACTTCAAGGCGTGACAGCTTACGCGCCACCTGACGTTCCAGCCAGGCAATGGTGTCGGCTCCGTTGTTCTCTATTTCGAGGTAGCCCAGGCGCACCGTATTCTTAAACTCCACAAGCGGAAAGACCGCCTCCGAAGATAGTTGCGCCGAGTAGGCATACCACAAAAACAGTGGATATATCGTGCGCGAATATGCCGCCATAAACTCCACAAAGTCGAATATATGGCTGTCGTTCTTTGTAGCCTTCACACACACGTTATGCAGCGAAGGCGCATAGCAGAGGTAATTCTCGGTGGCGTAGGTGTAGGTGTGGAACATATACTCCGCCTCACAGATCTCGCGTGCCTGCTCGGTCCTGTCACCAAAGAGGTAGTCGAAGTCGGAATCAACACACAGAAGCATATACTCACTCGACTTGGGTATCATCGACATCAGCACCTTCTTACCCTTGGGCAGGTCCTCACGGTTGGGCACCGATATCTCGAAACGCAGGTAAGGGTTTTCAAAGTGGTCGAAGATAGAGCGCCAAAAGGCTACGTCCTCGTAACCCTCGACAAAGACATTTACCTTCTCTCGCCCATCATCCACCTCCACGGGCGGAATGTAATATTGCGTCGATTGTTGGCGCATTTGGGACTCAATTCTTATTTTTTCGACTTTTGTGCGTTTCATAATTTGCTGTAAATATAACAAAATTGTAATTTTGCACCAAATAATAGCCTACGTTTTGTAGTGCAGAAGTAAACTATTGGAGAGTTTTATGCATTTTATTCCCAAATAGTTATTATAAAGCAAGCGAAAATGAACGACTGGAAGCAACGCCTGGGGATGGTTTATTCCACAAATCCCGACTTTGAATACTCTACCGCAGAGGAGCAGACCACATCTACATTGCCTCCTGCGGAGCAGAATCTGCGTGTATGGCTCGACCGCAAGCAACGCGGAGGCAAGACCGTAACCCTTGTGAAGGGTTTTGTGGGCTCGGATGACGACCTCGCGGAGCTTGGCCGTATGCTCAAAAGCAAGTGTGGCGTGGGCGGCTCGGCAAAGGATGGTGAGATAATTATCCAGGGCGACCACCGCGACCGTGTGGTGGAGTTACTCATCGCCGCAGGATACCGATGTAAGAAGGCGGGAGGCTAATGCGAGGGGGCATACAGATAAAGACTCTATTGCTGACACTTGTTTTTACGATGAGTGCCGCTTTTTCGTATGCCCAATATTACAGTTGGGGTGCTGACCCTGCTCATCTGAGGTGGAACATCGCAAAGAGCAAACGCACAAAGGTCATCTACCCCACCGAGGCGGAGCAGATTGGCCGCACGACGCTCTACTTCACCGACCGTATGTACCCCTACATAAACCACGGCTTTAAGTTGCCGCCCCTCGACCTTCCGTTTGTCATCCACCCTGAGAATATGCGTTCAAACGGCTTGGTTATGTGGCTGCCCAAGCGTGTGGAGTTCCTCTCCTCGCCCGCCATCGACGGCTACTCGATGCCCTGGATAAAGCAACTCGTGGCACACGAATATCGTCACGCAGCACAATACAACAACCTGAATGTTGGCTTTGTCAAGTTTCTGAGCTACCTGCTCGGCGAGCAGAGTTCCACCATAGGACTTATCTTTATGCCGCTGTGGATGATGGAGGGCGATGCCACAATGTGCGAGACGCAGGCTTCGTCGTTTGGCAGGGCCTTGCAGCCCCGATTTACGTTGGAATACCGTGCTATGGGCGACATAGCCAACAAATACCGCAATCCCGACAAGCTCTTCTGTGGCTCATATCGCGACTTTATACCCGACCACTACCAACTGGGTTACCAGATGGTTGCACACGGCAATGAGCTCGCGGGAACAATTATGGCAAACGATATGGCGGCTTATGGTGCTCGTCACCCGTGGACATTCATCTCCGAGAGTTGGCGTTTGAAGTACCTGTTCGGCTTTTCACGCACCTCGCTCTTCCGCCAGACATTCTCCCACCTGAATGATTTTTGGAGTGCTCTGCCAAAGGTGGAGAACAGCAGTCATATATTGCCCACGCCAAAGATTTCGAGCTATACCACCTATGCCAACCCCTTGTGGGTAGAGGGCAAGGTCATAGCTCAAAAACAGAGTCTGAGTCGTGCCGAACAGTTGGTGGTGCTTGACCCCACGACGGGAGCCGAAAGGCGTCTGTGCTACACGGGCAGCGTAGCCACACGCCCCGCCTACGACGAGATAAATAACCGCCTGTGGTGGACGGAGTATCGCCGCAGCGTGCTCTTTGAGCAGAGAGTGTCATCAAAGCTCTGCTATCTCGACCTCGACCACAAGCGACCTCGCACAGCACATATGCACCGCAGAAATATTCTCTACCCCACCCCCGATCTTGAAGGAGGCCAGGCGTGGATAGAGTACAACCCAAACGGCATATATTCATTCCACCACAGGCTCTGCGACGGCAAGGAAAAGAGCTTCCCACTCCCCTTTGGCTATGAGGTGCACTCCCTGACGTGGGACAACCTCACGCAGGAGCACTACTGCATCATAACCTCGGATGAGGGTATGTGGCTATCTCGCATAGACCGGAATTACAACTTCTCGTCCCTGACACGCGCCGCCTATACAACACTTAGCAAGCTGCGTGCCCAGGATGGTAAGCTGTACTTTGGCTCCATAGCCTCGGGCAAGGATGAAGTGCATTGCTACGATCTGAAAGAGGGAAAGGAGTATCAGCTGACAGAGTCCACCTACGGCTCGTTTGACCCTGCACCTGCCGATAGCCGTGTGCTGATGACAATTTACGACTCAACGGGCTACCATCCCGCCGTGCAGGCTGCGGATAAGATTTTACGCCCCGTAGAGTACTCAAAAACACCACGCAATATTGTCAATCCACCTCGCGAGAAGTGGGGCATAATAAATCTGGATACAGTCAGCATTGCTCCCTCAACAGGGCAGTTGGAAGCCTCAACAAAGAAGGTGCGCCGCTATCGCAAGGCTTTGACTCTCTTTAACTTCCATAGCTGGGCTCCTCTTTCGTACGACCCCTTCACGCTTGGCGAGAATAACTCCATAAGCATAAATGCCGGTGCGACCGTGATGACCCAAAACCTGCTCTCATCAATGCAGGGCTTTTTCAGCTACGGTTACAGCGGCAAGAGCGGCCACATACTGAGAGGCTCTCTGCGCTACTCCGGTCTGGGACCCGTTATCGGCATAAATGCCTCATACGGAGGTAATCAGAACATATACCCAATCTACACTTACAACCCCGAGGAGCACAAAATAGAGTTCCCCGAAGCGCCCACAAGGGGAAAATTCTACTCGGTAGGCGTGAACCTATCGCTGCCTCTTGTCTTTCAAAGTGGCTACCACACTCGCCACCTTGTTGCTTTGGCAGGCTGGGAGTTCTCAAACGGACTGGTTGCCAACACGGGTGAGTTTAAGTTCGAGGATGGCATAAGCAACATCGCCAACATAGGCTACAAGGAGGGAATACACCTCACGCAGTTCTCTCTCACCTATCAGGATATGGTGCGTCTGGCGCACCGCGACTTTGCTCCTCGCTGGGGCTTTATCGCCTCGGCATCGTATGCCACCAACCCTGCGAATGGCAGTTTCAGCGACCTGGCAGCCTTCTACACAAAGTTCTACACCCCGGGCTTCTTCCCTCACAACAGCCTCTCGCTTGCCCTGGCATACCAAAACTCATTCGGAGGCTTCCACAGCAATGACGCTGTCTCGGCTCTTAGCTTCAAATCAACAAAACTCCTGCCCCGAGGCTTTGACCCATCGCAGATAAACAACCACAACTATATGGCGCTGTCGCTGAACTACCAGCTCCCCGTTTGGTATCCCGACGGAGGCTGGAACGGCATCATCTACTTCAAGCGTATGAGAATAAATGCCGGCTTCGATATGGCACGCTTTCAGATACCCGTATTCCACGACCCAAATGGTAAGGTTAGCGACCGATGGAGCAACATCTACTCCTACGGAGGCGACATTATCTTTGATATCAACATATTAAGTCAGCCAGCAGCTGCCACGACGGCCATCAAATTTTCGCTATACAAGCCCAGCGAGGGAGGTCTCTTTTTCAGTGCAGGCCTGGAATTGCCATTCTAAGAGGGTGTTTTCAACAGACCTAAGCCCCTAAACATTGCCTTTTTAGGCTTCCCGATTTGAATTTTTAATTTATATTTCTACCTTTGTAGGTTGATAATAAATGCACCGAAGTAATATTATGGATGTAAAATCTTTTTTCAAAAATAAACGTGAGGTCGTAAGGTGGATGTGGGCTCTGGTTATGACGCCCGTTGCTCTGCTCTTTGCAATGCTCTTTCTGGCTGCCGCAGGTGTCTTTGGACGTATGCCCTCGTTTGAAGAGCTGGAAAACCCCAAGAGCAACCTTGCCACAGAGATTTACGGCGACAACGGCCACGTTATAGGCACATTCTTTGTTCAAAACCGTTCTTACGTTCAGTATGAGGAGCTGTTTCCACAGGACTCTGCGCTCCATATCTCCTTAGACGGACACGTCGTGCCTCCCGTTGTGGCAGCGCTCATTGCCACCGAGGATGAGCGTTTCCGCAGTCACTCGGGCATTGACATTCCTTCGCTGTTTCGTGTGGGAATAAAGACCATCGTCCTGCAAGACCATTCGCAAGGAGGAGGTTCAACCATTACTCAGCAGCTGGCAAAAAACCTCTTTCCCCGCGACACGGTACGCAACCGCAGCAAGATAGGCCGCACGATGAAGCTTGTGCAGTCGAAGTTCAAGGAGTGGATTACAGCCTTGAAGTTGGAGCATAACTACACCAAGGAGGAGATTGCAGCGATGTACCTGAATACGGTTGCCTACGGCTCCAATGCCTATGGCATAAAGTCGGCAGCAAGCACCTTCTTCGGCAAGGCTCCCCACGAGCTGAATCTGCAAGAGGCGGCTATGTTGGTTGGCGTGGTAAATGCCCCAACACGATACTCGCCCGTGCGCAACCCCAAGAGTGCACTTGCACGCCGCAACCTTGTCATCAACCGTATGAGTAAGGTGGGTGCTATTTCGCGCGCGGAGTGTGACTCGCTCTCACAGCTGCCCATAACACTCTCTTACAAGCCTATCTCCCACAACGAGGGGGAGGCTACCTACTTCCGTGAGATGCTGCGCAACGTGATGAACGCCAAGCGCCCTACGCGTCGTCAGTTCCTCACCGAATGGGATTACGAGCAGGCTGTTAAGGAGTATGACGAAAACCCTCTGTATGGCTGGTGCTTAAAGAACGAGAAGGCCGATGGCACGCCATACAACATCTATCGTGACGGCCTGCGCATCTACACAACCATAAACCCCACTATGCAACGCTATGCCGAGGAGGCTGTGCAGAAGCAGCTGTCGAGTGTCATACAGCCCCGTATGGACAGGCAGGTGAGGAGTACCGGAGAACTATTCCAGGACCTTACGCCCGAGGAGAGGGAGGTTATAATAAAGCGTGCTATGAAGAACTCCGACCGCTACCGCGAGATGCGCAAGGCAGGCGTAGGAGAGAAGGATATATATGCATCGTTTAAGGAGAAGTGCAAGATGCGCGTCTTTACCTTCAAGGGTGAGCGCGACACGGTTATGACGCCACGCGACTCCATACTTCACCACAAACGTATTATGCGCGCCAGCATAGTGGCTATGGATCCTCGTTCAGGTCACGTGAAGGCTTATGTAGGAGGCCCTAACTTCCGCTATTTCAAGTACGATATGGCCAAGCAGGGTAAGCGACAGATAGGCTCTACCGTAAAGCCCTTCATCTATACCTTTGCCATCGACCAGCTGGGCTTCACCCCCTGCACCTATGTTCCCAACCTGCCCGTGTCGATTGAGACACCTGCGGGTATATGGTCACCCAAGGAGGCTGGCAAGGTGGAGTACGACGGTGTGCAGCATCCTCTCTACTGGGGCTTGGCGAACTCACGCAACAACTACTCGGCGTGGATTATGAAGCAGGCGAAGCAGCCCGAGACCGTCGCCGACTTCCTGCACAATATGGGCATCAGGAGCTACATCTACCCCGCCTACGCATTGTGCTTGGGTGCCTTCGAGTCGAATGTGTTTGAGTTGGTCAGTGCCTACTCTACATTCGTAAATGAGGGCGTACATATAGACCCAATATTCGTCACCCGCATTGAGGACCGCCAGGGTAACCTCATTTCAAGTTTCATACCTCAGTCGCAAGACGCCGTAAACAAACACACAGCCTACACTATGCTGACGATGTTGCAGCGTGTGATTTCGGCTGGCACGGGAGGTCGCCTGGCTTGGCAGTTCGGAATGGAGAATATGGATATCGGGGGCAAGACAGGTACCTCAAACGAGAACCGCGATGCGTGGTTTATATGCATTACGCCGACACTCGTGGCGGGTTCGTGGGTTGGTGGCGAGGATCAGTCGGTGCACCTCAAAGCACAGGGTGAAGGTAGCGTGATGGCTCTGCCTATCGTGGGCGAGTTCTTAAAGCGTGCCTACGACGACCCCCGCCTGGGTATGAGCCGCAAGGCTAAGTTCTCACACCCCGAGGGCTGGGAGTCATACGACTGTCCCAAGGCATTGGTTGATTCTCTCAACGTGGAGCAACACCCCGCAGACGAGTTTTTTGATTAGGTTTTCAAGTACAACAATATTAGGTTTATTAGGTTAATTAGTAGAGATTATGAAAATTGCTATTGTAGGCGCAAGTGGCGCTGTGGGTCAGGAGTTTCTGACCATCTTGAATGAGAGAGTAGATTTTCCTATTGACGAATTGGTGTTGTTCGGTTCGCAGCGTAGCGCAGGAACAAAGTATATGTTCCGCGGCAAGGAGATTGAGGTGAAACTCTTGCAGCACAACGATGATTTCAAGGGTATAGACATCGCCCTCACATCGGCAGGAGGCTCTACATCGGTGGAGTTTGCCGAGACTATCACCAAGCACGGCACGCTGATGATTGACAACTCGTCGGCATTCCGTATGGATAAGGATGTGCCATTGGTAGTACCTGAGGTAAACCCCGAGGATGCACTCAACGCACCTCGCAACATCATTGCCAACCCCAACTGCACTACCATACAGATGGTTGTAGCGCTGAACGCCATCGAGAAGGTGTCACACATCAAACGTGTACACGTAGCCACTTATCAGTCGGCAAGTGGCGGCGGTGCACAGGCTATGGCCGAGTTAAAGAAGCAGAATGAGCAACTCGTTCAGGGCCAGGAGCCTACCGTGAATAAGTTTGCTTATCAGTTGGCATACAACGTAATTCCACATATCGACGTCTTTGCCGAGAACGACTACACCAAGGAGGAGTTGAAGATGTATAACGAGACGCAGAAGATTATGCACTCTGATATTAAGGTATCGGCGACGTGCGTGCGCGTGCCCGTTATGCGTGCACACTCTGAGAGTATCTGGGTGGAGACCGAGCGCAAGATTACTCCCGCCGAGGCACGCAAGGCCTTTGCCGAGGCCAAGGGTGTTGTTCTGATGGACGAGCCCGCAGAGAAGGTGTATCCTATGCCTCTGTTCATTGCCGGCAAGGACCCTGTATATGTAGGTCGCATCCGCAAGGATATAAGCCGCGAGAATGGTCTTACATTCTGGTGTGTTGCCGACCAGATTAAGAAGGGCGCCGCACTCAATGCCGTACAGATTGCCGAGTGGGTTATCAAGAACAAAAAGTAATCACCCGAAAGTGGTACGCATAAGTAGAAGCTGTCTAACAAGGCTACTTTGTCGTTACGCTTGCCTCGAAAATCCTCATTTACGCCAAGTAAACTGCGGTTTTCGAGTCTGCGCAAGCCTAAAATTAGCTCTTGTTGTACAACTTCAAGCAAAAGAGGTTGTCCTTCAAAAACTTGTTGGACAACCCCTATTCTTTTAGTATTGTATAAGTGTGACACCAAAATCACCTTGTTAGACGATTTTTACTCCTCGTCAGCCTCTGCCATTGTAGTATATACATTCACCACATCGTCATCCTCTTCGAGTCGCTCCTGCAACTTCTCGACAGCCTCACGCTCCTCGGCTGAGAGTTCCTTTGTGTCGGTTGGAATGCGTACACCCTCACCTGACACGAGCTCGTAGCCCATATCCTCAATCCACTTCTGGATGGCACCGAAAGACTCGTAAGGAGCACTTACCGTAACCTCTCCCTCCTCGGCGTAGAACTCATCAACACCCAGGTCAATCATTTCAAGTTCCATCTCTTCGAGGTCGGCACCTGCCGCAGGCTTAAACTTAAAGATGCACTTATGCTCGAACATAAATGCCACAGAGCCTGAGTTACCGAGTGTGCCTCCACACTTGTTGAAATACATACGCACGCTGGCTACGGTGCGGTTTGTGTTGTCGGTAGCAGTCTCGACCAGGAATGCTACGCCGTGAGGGCCATAACCCTCGTAAATCATCTCCTTGTAGTCGGCTGCGTCCTTATCGGTTGCACGCTTAATGGCGCGCTCGATATTCTCCTTTGGCATATTCTCCGCCTTGGCATTCTGGATAAGAATACGCAGACGAGTGTTTGATGATGGGTCGGAACCCGATGCCTTAACAGCCATCTCAATCTCCTTACCAATCTTGGTAAATACACGCGCCATATGTCCCCAGCGCTTCATTTTTCTTGCTTTGCGATACTCAAAAGCTCTTCCCATAGTGAGTTATTTTTTTTGTTATTATTTTCTTCGTGATGGCAAAATTAGTAAAAATTTACTAATCAGCAACTCCACCAAGCGAAATAAGTTGTGAAACCATCATCAGTCTGACATTTTTTCACTACATTTGCCTAAATAAACTGTTATTTGTATGGAAAAAGAGATACTTGCAGCAATAGAGGTGCTACGTGCAGGAGGTTTGATACTCTATCCCACCGACACGGTATGGGGTATTGGCTGTGACGCCACGAACAAGGAGGCTGTGGAGAAGGTGTATGCCTTGAAGCAGAGTCAGAACAAGACTTCGATGATTGTGCTGTGTCGCGATGCCGATATGATTGTAAGATATGTAAACAAGGCCCCGGGTATAGCCTTCGATGTTATGGAGATGAGCGAGAAGCCTCTGACGCTTATTCTCGGAGGTGCCGTAGGCGTTGCCCCCAACCTCATACCCGAAGAGGGCACATTAGGCGTAAGGGTGCCTAACCACGAATTCTGCCAGCAGCTGCTGCGCCGCTTCGGCAAGCCCATAGTCTCTACGTCGGCAAACATTTCGGGCGAGCCTACACCTTTGAAGGGGCTGAAAGATGTTGCCCGGGAGATTATCAATGGAGTTGATTTTGTAGTTAATCCACGTTTTCAGGGCAAGCCCACCTGCCAGCCAAGTGCCATCATAGCCTTTGGCGAGAGGGGTGAGGTAAACATCATACGCAAATAAGAACAAGCAATACTATGAAGAAAATTTTTACACTTTTGTTACTCTGCTGTTGCTTTCTCACAAGCCGTGCAGATGAAGGAATGTGGCTGCCAAGCCTTATTGGCGAGCGCATAAAGGATATGAAGCGCAAGGGGTTCAAACTCTCGGCCGAAGATATTTACTCGATAAACAAAGCCTCTATGAAGGATGCCGTAGTACAGTTCGGAGGCGGCTGCACAGGTGAGTTCGTATCAGGCGAAGGCCTGCTGCTCACGAACCACCACTGCGGCTACGGTTCCATACAGCAGCTTTCATCCGTAGAGCACGACTACCTGACCAACGGCTTCTGGGCTCTTGCGCGCGAGCAGGAGTTACCCGTGCCAGGACTTACCGTAAGCCTTTTGGTGAGAATGGAGGATGTCACCGAGCGCATAAACAACGGCGAGAAGGCCGCCAACATAGCCAGGGCAGCACAGACGGGTGAGGGATACCGAGCCAGCGTGCAGCCTATGTACTATGGTAATCAGCACTTTCTGTTTGTATATCAGACCTTCCGCGATGTGCGTCTTGTGGGTGCGCCACCCTCATCCATAGGTAAGTTTGGCGGCGACACCGACAACTGGATATGGCCTCGTCACACGGGCGATTTCTCTATCTTCCGCGTATATGCTGGCTCTGATAACCAGCCCGCCGACTACTCGAAGGATAACAAGCCCTACCAGCCCAAGCGTCACTTCGCCGTATCGACCAAGGGTGTGAAGGAGGGCGACTTCACGATGATATACGGTTTTCCGGGCAACACGCAGGAGTATGTCACAGCCGACGCTGTGGAGTATGTGGCCGAGGTCTCGGACCCAATGAAGATTGCCCTTAGAACGCAGCGTCTGGACATCATCGCAGCAGCACAGGCCGAGGATGCCAAGGTGCGCATACAGTACGCCTCGAAGCACGCCTCAATAGCCAATGCCTGGAAGAAGTGGCAGGGCGAGGTTATGGGCTTACGCCGCTTGAAGACCGTAGAGAAGAAGCGAGCATACGAGCAGGCATTTGCTGCGTGGGCTGCGGATAAGCCCGAGTACAAGACCCTGCTGCAAGATATGAAGGCCTCGTACGACACAGCCAAGCAGGCATATTATGTACGAGAGCTATTCTCGGAGTCACTCGGCGGCATAGAGGCTCTCTCGCTGGCTAATCAGCTGGTGGTGATGAAGAGCCGCGCCACAAATGCCGAGGAGTTCACCACAAAGGCACACGCCTTGCAGCAGGCATTTATGAAGAACTACTCAGCCGCTATCGACCGCAAGATTGCACAGGCGATGTTAGCCGAGTTCCTGAAACGTATGCCAGAGGATAGCGTTCCCCGCTCGTTGACAACCTCGATAGAGGTAAAGGGGGGCGCAGCGGCGTATGCCGATTATCTCTTTGACAACACAACTCTCACAAACGAGAAGTTCGACCCCGCAACGCTCGACAGCGACCCTATGATAAGGTTGGCTTACGCCCTTATGCCTATGCGTCGTGAGATTGCGAAGGTGGCATACCGCAACCTGAGCAACATACCCGATGTGGAGCAGTGGTACCGCCCTTATATGCGCGCTCTGAGAGAGTGGGACAAGGAGCGTGCCTTCTACCCCGATGCGAACTTCACACTGCGCGTAGCCTATGGCAAGGTGGCAGGATATGAGTATGCCGATGCGGAGTATCACAACCCCGTGAGTACGATTGACGGCATCATAGCCAAGGATGACCCCAATATATACGATTACAACATACCACAGTCGTTGCGCGACATATACGCCCGCAAGGATTATGGCCGTTGGGCAGCGAAGATTGGCGGCAAGGAGAGTGTTGCTGTATGCTTCCTGGCCACAAACCACACCTCGGGAGGCAACTCAGGCTCACCCGTCATAAACGGCAAGGGCGAACTCATAGGCATAAACTTCGACCGCACATGGCGCTCGACGATGAGCGACATGGAGTTCGACCCCTCGATATGCCGTAATATCTCGGTGGATATTCGTTACGTTCTCTTCGTCATCGACCGCATTGGTGGCGCGAAGTATCTGCTCGAAGAGATGGATTTGAAATAATAAAATATGTTTGAATCGCTATTTTTGACCCACTCTGCCACACAGGCAGTAATCGTCATCTCGCTCATCTCGGCCCTGGGCCTTATCTTCGGCAAGGTGAGACTGTGGGGCGTGTCGCTGGGTGTTACATTTGTATTCTTTGCAGGCATCGTCGCAGGACACTTCGGCATAACCATCGACCACAAGATACTGCTCTTTGCCGAGAACTTCGGCCTGGCGCTGTTTGTCTATTCACTCGGTTTGCAGGTAGGCCCCGGCTTTATGAGTGCCTTTCGCTCGGGAGGTCTGAAACTCAATGTATTGAGTATGGGCGTTATACTATCGGGTACGGCTATGGCTGTGATGTTTAGCTTTGTGCTGAATGTACCACTTGAAGAGATGATGGGAGTGCTGTGTGGTGCTACGACCAACACCCCCGCCTTGGGCGCTTCGCAGCAGACTCTGGCACAGATGAACCTGCCCACGACAGCCCCTGCGCTGAGTTGTGCGGTGACCTATCCGCTGGGTGTTGTGGGTGTGATTATAGCCATACTTGTAATAAATAGGCTGTGGGTCCGAAAGGAGGATGTTGCAGCGCCCAACGCACAGCACGTCAACAACACCTTTGTTGCAACACTGCGTGTGCAGAACCCGGGTGTGTTCGGCAAAGATTTACACACCTTGGCGGAGTATGTACACGTACCCTTTGTGATATCGCGTCTGTGGCGTGGTGGAGAGGTTATACTGCCCTCGAACGACACAACATTGGAGGAGGGCGACAGAGTGATGATTATCACCTCACGCAAGGATATAGACTCTATGGAGGCTATGCTCGGCAAACGCGAAAGCATCGACTGGAACAGCGAAGATGTCGATTG
The DNA here is from genome assembly GCA_045603645.1 of Alistipes sp. Taxonomy (GTDB): domain Bacteria; phylum Bacteroidota; class Bacteroidia; order Bacteroidales; family Rikenellaceae; genus Alistipes. Next base: position 18,776 of record JAZUMN010000018.1, read on the forward strand.
GAATAAACTGGACAGCCGCCTGATATCACGCCGCATAGTCATCACACGACCCGAAATAAATGGCAAGAGACTTGGCTCTCTGCACCTGCGCAACAGTTACGGAATAAACATCAGCCGCATATATCGCAGCGGTATGGCTCTGCTGGCAACGCCCGACCTGACGCTTCAAGTGGGCGACTGCGTCGTGGTGGTGGGTGGCGAGCGAGCACTGTTAAAGGTCGAGAAGGTGCTGGGCAATGCTGAGCGCGACCTCAACGAGCCTAACCTTACGGCCATATACATAGGCCTTGCTCTGGGTTTGGTACTCGGAGCCATCCCTTTGGCTCTGCCCGGAATGTCGCTGCCCGTAAAACTTGGTTTGGCAGGCGGACCTATCGTGGTGGGTATCCTGATGGGTATATATGGACATAAGCTGCACCTTGTAACCTACACTACGCAGAGTGCCAACCTTATGTTGCGGGCCTTCGGACTATCGCTCTACCTGGCTTGTCTGGGTTTGGATGCAGGTACCGACTTCTTCGCAACAGCCATAAGTGCCACAGGAGTGATGTGGGTAGGGCTGGGCTTTCTGATTACCCTGCTACCCGTCTTGCTGCTTGGCTTTATCTCGATGCGTATGGCGCGTATGGACTTTGGCACAACATGCGGTATGCTCTGCGGCTCCATGGCCAACCCTATGGCGCTGAACTATGCCAACGACACCATCCCCGGCGAGTATGCTACGGTGGCCTACGCAACGGTCTATCCGCTTGCTATGTTTGCGCGTGTAGTGCTGGCGCAGATAGTGCTTATGATATTTATGTAGCGCATAATGAGAATTAAATCAAAACTATGGATATAACCAAATACTCACGACGTAGATCACACAAGGTCACGATAGCAAATTGCACGATTGGCGAAGGCTTCCCCATCGCCATACAGTCGATGACCAACACCCCCACGGCCGACACCACGGCCAGCGTAGCTCAGGTGGAGCGCATAGCCCAGGCCGGTGCAGAGATTGTACGCCTTACGGCACAAGGCAAGCGCGAGGGCGAGAACCTTAAAAACATTATGGAGCAGTTGCGCAGCGACGGCTGCAATGCCGCCATAGTTGCCGACATACACTTCGTGCCCGAGGTGGCTGCCATAGCGGCTCAATATGTCGATAAGGTACGCATAAACCCGGGCAACTACCGCACCTCGAATGGTGAGTTGAAGGCTCTCATAGCTCAGTGTCGCGAGCGAGGTGTCGCCCTGCGCATAGGCGTAAATCACGGCTCGCTTGCCAAGCGCATATTTGACGAGTGGGGCGACACTCCACAAGGTATGGTTGTCTCGGCGATGGAGTTTCTGCGCGTATGTCAGCGCGAGGAGTTCGACCAGGTGGTGGTGTCGATGAAGTCGAGCAATACGCGCGTGATGGTACACGCCTACCGTCTGCTTGTCGAGGCTATGGAAGCCGAGGGTATGACCTACCCGATACATCTGGGTGTCACGGAGGCGGGCAACGGCATCGAGGGCAGAATAAAGAGTGCCGTAGGCATTGGAGCCCTGCTCTCGGACGGCATTGGCGACACGATACGCGTATCACTCACCGAGGCTCCCGAGAATGAGGTGCCCGTAGCGCGTATGCTTGCAGAGCACTTCGCCGTGCGTGAGGGAGAATTCTCTATCGCTCACCCTGAGCGTTATCACCCCACAGAGTATGTGCGTCGCAGCGATATTACAACACCTGTAACGCACGATGAGATTGACGAGAGGTTTATCCTCCTGGAAGCTCACACATCAAACCCTACGGCAGAGTTGCGTGCTGCAATCCTCTCGTTAGAGAATGCCAGGCAGCCCGTGGTTGTCAGGTGCCGCTACGAGCAGCCTGACATAGAGGAGGTTGCCGTGATGGCCGCCGCTGACCTGGGTGTCTTGTTCCTCGACGGTCTGGCAGACGGCATATGGGTAGATGCACCCAACATAGCGGCAGAGCAGGTTAAGCAGATAGAGCTTATGATTTTGCAGGCGGCGCGCGTACGCTTCTCGCAGACCGAATACATAGCCTGTCCAAGTTGCGGTCGCACTCTCTACGACATAGAGAAAACCCTTGCCGAGATTAAGAGCCGCACCTCGCACCTTAAAAACCTGAAAATAGGAATTATGGGCTGCATCGTAAATGGCCCGGGCGAGATGGCCGATGCCGACTATGGCTATGTGGGTGCTGCGGCAGGGCGCATAACCCTCTACAAGGGTCGTGAGATTGTGGAGCGCAACATACCACAGGAGCAGGCCATAGAGCACCTTATAGAGCTTATCAAACAAAACGGCGACTGGCAAGACCCCGAATAGAAAAGACGATGGCAGGCAATGCGATGAAGAGATACACCTCACGCGGTGTAGTGCTGGGTACAATCAAGTATGGCGACAAGGGCTTGGTTGTGCAGATGCTCACATCAACACACGGCCGCCAGAGTTATATGGTTCAGGGCATCGGCTCGCGCCGCGGTCACGGCAAGATGGCTCTCTTTCAGCCTATGTTCGCCTTGGAGTTCGAGGGTTTGGAGTCGCAGCGTATGCAGATGCACCGCCTGGGAGAGGTGCACAACGGCATTGTACTGCAATCAATTCCTTTCGATATAAAAAAATCAACCATAGCCCTCTTTATGGCAGAGGTTTTGCACCGCCTGGTCAAGGAGAGTGAGGCGAATGAGATGTTATTCGACTTCGTGTGGGGCTCGGTTGAGGCTCTGGACATCGCCACCGAGGGCATTGCCAACTTCCACTTGTGGTTTCTTGCACACCTTTGTCGTTTCCTGGGCTTCTCACCCGGCAATGACTACACACCACAAGCCTGGTTTAACATTGCCGAGGGTATGTACACCAGGCAGAAGCCACCCGCAGAGTATTGTATAACACAGGAAAACGCACTCATTCTTCGTGATATGTTGGAGTGTGATGTGCGTTACATAGCCGAGATAGGTCTTAACCGCCATCAACGAGTAGATTTTCTCTCTGCGCTGGTGAGGTACTACGGCTATCATCTGGACACTATCAACTCCGTACAATCAATAAGGATTTTACAGGAAGTTTTTTGATAGTGAAGTACATTGCCTATACGCTTATCTCGCTGCTCCTCGCTGGGGCTCTGGTCATAGATTATTACGACGACAAAAACATATACGCTATGCGTCAGGCTGCCGCAGCCGAGCCGCAGCACCGCCAAAGGCAGGGTGGCGATACGCTGTGGTATGAGATAGACTCCACACCCTACTACCCTTCGGCTCGCTATCTCGACTCACTGAACTCATTATGGAAGAGTACGCACGGCGACCTCGCGCCCTCCATTACGACTGACAATGTGCATCAGCCCTTGATGCAACTGCCTGCGGGCATACGACCCTCGCTGCACCTGCCCTATTGGAGTGTATATCGCCGCTCGTTTACACGCTGGGGCATAACCTTCTCTACGGGTCAGCCCAACCCCTACAACCCCTACCCCGAATCAAATGCGCTGGATGCTGCGGTTACGTCACACCCTCTGAATCGCCCCAAGTGAGCCGCCGATTAGCATAATTGCAATATTTTCATTACCTTAGCCTGCAAATAGAATCTTTAACACTGCACTATATGGAGGCAATAAGCCATTTTATTCAGGCGTGGGTTGAAGCAACGCTCTTACAGACAGGACTTTCAACCGCTGCCGCCAGCGACCTGACCCGCTGGGTCATATTGCTGATGATAATACTCTTTGCCCTGCTCGTCGATGCCGTGATACGCATCGGCATATATCGTCTGGCGCAACAAATCGTATGCCGCACAAAGGCCAAGTGGGATGACCACCTCTTTGACAAAAAGGTCATAAAGCGTCTGTGTAACTTCGTCACCCCAACCATCATATACATCCTGCTGCCAATAGCCTTTGCCACAAGTGCTGACGGTGGCGACGGCATGCACACCATCATTGAGCGTGTGGTGGAGATTTATATGGTCATAGCCTGCGTACGATTGGTGAATACACTGTTCAGGGTTTGCTTCGAGATTGCCGAGCAGCACCCCGCCTGGCAGGGCAAGCCTATAAAGGGCCTGATGCAGACGGCTCAGGGTATAGTCATAGGCATAGGACTTATATTGAGCATCTCCATTCTGATTGACAAGTCGCCCACGCTGCTGCTCACGGGCTTGGGAGCCTCGGCAGCCGTGCTGATGTTGATATTCAAAGACAGCATCCTGGGATTGGTTGCCGGCGTACAGCTCTCGGCAAACAATATGCTCAAAGTAGGCGATTGGATTTCACTCCCCAAACGAGGCGTGGATGGTGAGGTTGAGGAGGTGTCGCTGACAACGATAAAGGTCAGGGCGTGGGACAAAACCTTGCAGATGCTGCCTCCCTACCTGCTCATAAGCGAACCCTTTGATAATTGGCAGGCTATGCGCTCGTCGGGCGGACGACGCATTAAGCGTTCGCTCAATATTGACATGACCACCGTGCGCCTTGCCGACGAGGCATTTATCGCCTCACTTGGCAGCAACGACCTGAGCCGCACATTGGTTGAATCCATCGACACTCTTAGTGCCGAGGGCGGCACATTGACCAACCTCGACCTCTTTATGCGTGCCGTGAACAGTTACTTGCTGCATCATCCGCGCGTCAATCCCAATATGATTGTTATGGTGCGCCAGCTGCAACCCTCACAGTGGGGTCTGCCAATTGAGATATACTGTTTCTCGGCAGATGTGAATTGGGTACCATACGAAAACCTGCAAACCGAGATTATATCTTATGTGGTTGCCATAGCCCCACTCTTCGGTCTGAGGATGTATCAGGCACCCTCGGGCGCAGATATAAAGGGGTAAAACACTATTCCTGCAAAAAATTGGCGTAAATCGCTGATATTTACAATTTTTACCGTATCTTTGTCGTCGCTTTCGCGCGCGTATAAAGCGTGCGCAGGCATAAAACACTTAATATTAACAATTTAACGGGCGATTGTATCGCAAAACTTTTCCACAATGGAAGTATTAAACAATGTAGCAAACGAGAGTTTCGATTGGAACGCGTTTGAGAATGATTTGGATCTCTATGGCGGTCAGTCAAAGGAGCAGGTTTCTGAGGCTTATGACAAGACTTTGTCAAACATCGCTGTTGGCGAGGTAGTAGAGGGTACCGTTAGCGAGATTAACAAGCGCGAGGTAACCGTAAACATCGGCTACAAGAGCGAGGGTATGATTCAGGCTACCGAGTTCCGCTACAACCCAGAACTCGCTGTGGGTGACAAGGTAGAGGTTTACGTTGAGTCAGTAGAGGACAAGAGTGGTGCTTTGGCACTCTCGCACAAGAAGGCTCGTCAGTTGAAGTCTTGGGATCGTGTAAACGAGGCTTTGAACAACGACGAGATTATCAAGGGTTACGTAAAGTGCCGCACAAAGGGTGGTATGATTGTCGACGTATTCGGTATCGAGGCTTTCTTGCCTGGTTCACAGATCGACGTGAAGCCAATCCGCGACTACGACGTATATGTTGATAAGACTATGGAGTTCAAGGTTGTTAAGATCAACCAGGAGTTCCGCAACGTAGTAGTATCTCACAAGGCTCTTATCGAGGCAGAGTTGGAGGCTCAGAAGCAGGTTATCATGTCTAAGCTCGAGAAGGGTCAGATTCTTGAAGGTACAGTTAAGAACATCACCAACTACGGTGTATTCATCGACCTTGGTGGCGTAGATGGTTTGATTCACATCACAGACCTCAGCTGGGGCCGCGTAAACAAGCCAGAGGAGTTGGTAGAGCTCGACCAGAAGCTCAACGTAGTTATCATCGACTTCGACGAGCAGAAGAAGCGCATCGCTCTTGGCTTGAAGCAGCTTACTCCACACCCTTGGGAGGCTTTGGATGCTAACCTCAAAGTTGGCGACACTGTTAAGGGTAAGGTTGTTGTTATGGCTGACTACGGTGCATTCGTTGAGATTGCAGCCGGCGTAGAGGGCTTGATTCACGTATCTGAGATGTCTTGGAGCCAGCACTTGCGTTCAGCACAGGAGTTCTTGAAGGTTGGTGACGACGTAGAGGCAGTTATCCTTACTTTGGATCGCGACGAGCGTAAGATGTCACTCGGTATCAAGCAGCTCACACCAGATCCATGGGCAGGCATCGACGAGAAGTATCCTGTTGGTACAAAGTGCACTGCAAAGGTTCGCAACTTCACTAACTTCGGCGTATTCGTTGAGATTGAGGAGGGCATCGATGGCTTGATTCACATCTCTGACCTTAGCTGGACTAAGAAGGTTAAGCACCCAAGCGAGTTCACTCAGATTGGTGCCGAGATTGAGGTTGTAGTTCTCGAAATCGACAAGGAGAACCGTCGTTTGAGCCTTGGCCACAAGCAGTTGGAGGAGAATCCTTGGAACGAGATTGAGTCTAAGTACGCTGTTGATACCGTTCACAACGCAACTATCGCTGAGGTAACCGACAAGGGTGCTGTTGTAGCGTTGGGCGAGAACATCACAGGCTTCGTTCCTGCTAAGCAGATGGTTAAGGAGGACGGCACAACATTGAAGGCTGGCGAGGCTGCCGACTTCAAGGTTATCGAGTTCTCAAAGGCTACAAAGCGCATTACACTCTCTCACTCACGTCTCTTTGAGGAGGCAAAGCGTGAGCAGATTGCTGCCGAGAAGGCTGAGAAGCGCGCTGCTGCCGACGCAACTAAGTCATCTATCAAGAAGGTAAATGCTTCTATCGAGAAGACTACCTTGGGTGATATCACAGGCTTGGCTGAGTTGAAGGCCGCAATGGAGAAGAATAAGTAATCAACTACTTATAAACTCTGAGCAGCTCCCGCACCGCAAGGTGTGGGAGTTTTTTTTTGTGTTATTACATTGTAACTCGCTCACCTCTGCATATCGTCACAAACAATCACTCTTTATTTATTTTATTGTTTTTCATTAAATTTTTATCGTTTTTATTTGTATTTTTATTTTTTATCATTACATTTGCAGTGTGATTTGCAAACCACAACTCTCAACTATTTGTTAAATAATGGAATTATCTACTTGGAGCGAGTATAAAAAATGTCATTCCGAAGGAGCGAAGCGACGCTGGGAACGCCGCCATTAAGGCGAGAGCAGAGTGTGCTTGCATACTTTGCCCTCGCTTACTCGCAGCGTTGCCACGGCTTGTACCAAGCCTCGCAATGACACCCAAAAGAGTTTACACGCAAAAAATAGGCAATACCATTAAATTAAAAACTCAAAACTGTTATGAAAATTACAAAATCAACGCAGCGACGAACAATCATCTTCGCTACGGCAGCAGCCCTCATAGCGCTGTTTCACATTGCCCACTACTCAGTGCAACTTTTCTACTCGACAAACCTTTACAGGGGCGTAGATAACCACACCTATATAGGCGAGCTGGATACGAAGTACAATATGCTGCAACAGATTGAGGCGCAGGACAAATTCTCAATTACCGTGGAGCGCGATGCCGAGGGCAAGCCCCTGGTGGAGGCTGTGCCCACATCGGTTATGCTCTTCTCGAAGCACCCCGACTACACACGCCCCGACCATTACGGCTGGCAGGCATCGCAGGCGGTCATCTACGCTACGCTCGCCACATTTATCGTCATTGCCGCGCTGGTGGCGTGGATACTTATTGGGGCTATCCGAGGTTTCCGCACGGGTAATATATTCCGCCATAACCACCCCGCGCTGCTGCGCTGGCTCTCGCTCGCCACGTTCCTGTACTTTGCGCTTGCGAACAACCGCACGCTCTTTACGCAGCTTGCCACCAAGGAGCTGTATGGCGATATGCTACCCATCGAGGTCTTTGGCGCGATGAGATTTGGCGCCGAGGTTTTGAGCGCACCACTTCTTTTGCTTATCTTTGCAGAGCTGATGGCCATTGCCGCACGCATAAACGAGGAGGAGTCAATGACAATTTAACACAACCCACCATGGCAATAGTAGTAAATTTAGATGTGATGCTTGCCAGGCGCAAGATGTCGCTCTCGGAACTCGCCGAGAAGGTTGATATATCCATTGTAAACCTCTCCATACTTAAAACGGGCAAGGCGAAGGCCGTGCGCTTCTCCACCCTTGAAACCATCTGCGCCGCCCTTGACTGCCAGCCGGGCGATATCTTGGAGTATATGCCCGAGGAGGAGTAGGATACATACAAACACACAAAAGGCTGCCCGATGGACAGCCTTTTGTGTTGCATAGATTCAGAGAATTATGCCAAAGCGTTTACGTGAAGTGCGAGCGAGCTCTTCAAGTTAGCAGCCTTGTTCTTGTGGATAATGTTGGTCTTAGCCAACTTATCGAGCATTGATGATACCTTTGGAAGCAATGCCTCTGCTGCTGCCTTCTCTGTTGTGTTACGCAATGCCTTCACAGCGTTACGTGCAGTCTTGTGATACAAACGGTTGTGAGCGCGCTTTGTAACTGTCTGACGAATTCTCTTCTTTGATGACTTGTGATTTGCCATAATCTTAATTACGTTTTTATTTTTTACTTCTTGTCTCCTGTTTATGCCGCTTTACCGAGTGCGGCCCTCGTCCCGAACACCCTGGGGTGTTATGGCGACCACGTAAGTCACCCAAAAAATTTTACCGCTGTCAAACTCCTCGCCAACCTCTTAGCCCCCTCTCTGCAAGCAGACTCTTTATTGGCACCCGGAGCAAGCCATTGTAGTCCATAGGAGAGTCGAACTCCTCTTTCAAGAATGAAAATCTTGCGTCCTAACCGATAGACGAATGGACCCTACCGCTATCGCCCACAAAATATGAGCATTTAGCGTCGCAAAGGTAAGGAAAAAAAAACAATATGCAATAAATCAAAGCAAAAAAGTTAAGCAAAGTTCATTGCAACCTGCTGACCCCTTACTATTTCACTGCGTCAATAGCCGCGCATATACGCTCGAAGACCTCATCCAAAGAGCCCACGCCATCCACAGCCACATACTTACCATGCTTGGAGTAGTGCTCGGCAACGATAGCCGTCTGCTCGCGATAGATAGATATGCGGTTGCGTATAACATCCTCCGAGGCATCGTCGGCACGACCGGAGTCCTTGCCACGCAGCAGGATGCGCTGCACAAGTTCCTCCTCGGGTACATCCATATAAATCATTACGCTGACGCTCTCGCCATCCTCCTTCAATATCTCATCGAAGGCCTCGGCCTGCGCCGTGGTGCGTGGAAAGCCATCGAAGATATTTCCCGCAGCATCCCTGTGCTCCTGCATATAGTTGCGAACCATCCCGATAACGATTGAGTCGGGAGCCAACTGCCCCGCAGCGATGTAGCTCTGCATACTCTTGCCGAGTTCCGTACCACGCGCAATCTCGCCACGGATGACCTCACCCGTTGATATGTGGTTAATGTTATACTTTTCCTTTATCAACGCCGCCTGCGTACCTTTTCCGCATCCCGGCGCGCCAAACAATATAATATTTAACATATCTCAAAGATTAAAAACCTAACTAAGCGTCAAAATTACAAAAACTTCAAGAAAGTTGTTCTTTTTATGACACTTTTTATCACCCCAAATAGCACAAAAAGGTGTTTTTCTGCATATTTTACCAATATTCGCTTTACGGCGAGGCGTTGCGTTGTGATGATGTTACATAAAATTTATTAACTTTGTGCCTATACACTACAAGCAATGAGAATCAGACTCTTGATATTTAGCGCAGCCATTATGCTGTGTGCAGCGTGCGGCAAGAGCGTAGAGCCACAGACCGTGGCAGGATACATCCTCTCTGCCGAGCGCGGCAAGCAGATTACACTCAGCACGCCCGACAGCACGCCTGCCGAGCAGACATTCCTCTTGGGCGACGACACCGCCTGCGACGAAGGTGCATACTTCGAGGGCAACATAGCCGAGGTGACCTTCCTGCCCGCAGAGGATGAGGAGGAGCTGCCCCGCGCCATAAGCATCACCGCAGATGATACCTATCCGCGTGTGGTAGGACGCTGGCGCACGGACAAAGACGATAAGTTACAAATAGATATTACGCTGCAACCCCACGGCAATATATTTCAGGTTGCACCCGACGGCATCTTGCTGTTCCACACCTGGCAGCTCACGGGCATAGAGAATGAGATTTCCCTGCACGGCACGCTGTCGCTGCCTCCCGAGAAGGGCGAGAAAGCGGACAATAAGCATACAACACCCGCTCGCCGCATCAAACACTTTAACGTCAGGGCGCGCCTTGCCGATGATGAGGAGGGCAACACCGAGCAGCACAAAGTGCTTATAATAACCAACGACAAGGGTCGCAAGTCGAGACTATACCCTGCGTGGAGATAGGGTGATTTACAAGATAGAGGTTGTCCAACACGTTTTTGAAGGATAACTTCTTTCCCTTGAATTTGTATAACAAGAGCTTGTTTGCTTTTACTCCTTAAAGCCTTGTGCTCGAAGTTTAATATCGCTACCATCGGGCGTAACGAGGTAAGCCCCTGTCGATTCTCGTGTTATGTGACCCACGATATCCACCAGGCCAAGGCTCATAACTTTCTCCTGCATAGCCAACGGCACAGTAAACATCAGCTCGTAGTCGTTGCCGCCATTGAGCGCCGCCACAACGGGGTCGGTGTGCATCTCCTCGGCGAGAGCCGTGGTCTGCTTGGCAATGGGTATGCGGTCGAGGTAGATGCGTGCGCCGCACTTCGACGCCTTGCATATCTGCAACACCTCACTTGCCAGCCCGTCGGAGATGTCAATCATAGAGGTTGGCACAATGCCCTCGGCGGCCAGCGCCTCAACAATATCCTTGCGTGCTCGTGGCTTCAAATAACTCTGCAACAGATACTCATATCCCGCAAACTGAGGCTCGGGGTTCTGCACATCCCTCAGCACACGCTTCTCACGCTCCAACAGATGCAGTCCCATATAAGCTGCGCCTAAGTTGCCCGTAATGCAGATAAGGTCGTTAAACTGCGCCCCACTGCGATAGGCGAGCGCCTTGCGCTTGGCACGACCTATGGTTGTAATATTTATAACAAGGCCTGTCATTGAGGCTGTGGTGTCGCCACCAACCATATCCACCTCCAGCTCCTTGCAAGCGAACTCTACGCCCTCGTACAAATCTTTCAATGCCTCAACGGGGAGCTTGGCCGACACGCCGAGCGAGAGCATTATCTGCTCGGGCAGGGCATTCATCGCAAGCACATCGCTAACGCCCACCGTCACAGCCTTGTAGCCAAGATGCTTCAAGGGGAAATAGGTCAGGTCGAAGTCTATGCCCTCCAACAACGAGTCGGTCGTGACAACAAGTGCATCATCACGCCCCGCAGCCACCACGGCAGCATCGTCACCCACACCCTTTAATGTTGATTTATTCTTTGGCTGGAAACCCTCAGTAAGATGTTCAATAAGTCCAAACTCACCCAGCTCCTGAATCTCGGTACGCTTCTTTTCGCTCATAATGGAAATATTTTTCACAAAGATACATCTTATAAATTCAAAATTCAAAATTTATCTCCATCCGCACAATCTTTTCATCCTCAACAAAACAGCAAATGCATCATTGCCAGCAAATATCTCCTGTTTATTTCGTCTTTTTTTGTAATTTCACGTCATATAGTCGGACACGTGTTTGAAAAACATTAAAATTAAAACAATGAACGAACTACACACAAACATTGAGCGACTGGGCGAGTGGATAGACCTCTATCAGGACCAGCTATTCCGCTACGCCTTCTACCGCTTGGGAAACCGTGACGATGCCGAAGATGTGTTGCAGGATGCCTTCCTTAAAGTTGCCGCCTCACATAGAGAGATACGCAACCCCAAGGCCTATCTGTACGCAACAGTTGCATCGGGCTGTGTTGATATGTTGCGCCAACGTGGCAAAACTCTTCCCATAGATGAGAAGATGCCTACGGCACAACACTTAGACGCTGATGCCGAGGAGGAGTTTCGCCGCATAGACTCTCTGCTAAGGAGACTTCCCGAACAGCAAAGCGAAGTGATCAGACTGCACATACACGCCAATCTGAAATTCACCGAGATTGCGGAGATATTACAGCAGCCGGCGACCACAATCAAAAGCCGTTTCTCAAGTGGCATAGAGAAATTACGAAAACTATTTATCAGCTAAAAACATCTCAACTATGAACTCACAGGAATATAACAAGCAGGATGAGCAGATGATGCAGATGCTCACTCCAAAGGTTGAAGTAAGACCCTCAGCCAGCCTTAAAGAGAGAATACTCCAAGCCGCCGCCAGGCAGCAGAAGCCCCGCAGAAGCCGCCTTAATTACTGGCTCGGCGCCGCAACATCTATGGCTGCCGTGGTGGCCATTGCAATCACCATAATGCTTAACACCCCCGCTTTTGCGGCACGTCGCTACTTCTCAAACGCCATCATTGCCGCCAATGAGGTAAAGAGTATGGTAATGAAGTTAAGAGTACGCACCATTGCCAATGAGCCACTGGACTACCTGAACCCCGAGTGCGACTTTGTGGCCACTATGGTGAAGGTTATATATGACGACCCCATATTGTGGAGTGTAGAGAAGGATGGCGGACGTTGCGCCCTCTACAAAGGGGAGGAGAGCGGCAACAATTACCTCTATCAGTGGACAACCCAGCCCGATGGCTATATTGGATGGAAGTCCAGCTACAACGGCGCATTGGATAGTGAAATGGCTGTATGGCTCGACCCACGACAGCTTCTGAACGTTGAACGTAAGGCCACAGAGATTAAGAGGGGCTCCCGCTATGAGATTTTAGATGATGGCCACACGGTAAATGTGCGTATCACGACGATGGCACAGGGCGACTTCTCGCAAAGTCTTCATATGTTCAACACTTCGCTTGCCGAGGCTAACACCAAACGCGAATACTCGTTTGACAAGGAGTCGGGACGCCTGATAAAACTGCGTATTGATATGATTATGTCAAGTGAACTGCAAATTACGGTTATCGACAGCGAAAACATCACATACGACGAGCCGCTAACCGCAGATAATCTGACAAGCCAGAACCTCGCAGAAATAAAATTTTCCGACCCTGAGGCTGTTCCAAATGACTCTATATTAAAAGGTAGCTCGGCACGCAAGGCTGCCAAGATTATACTTGATGCGATGAGCCGCTGGGACAAGAATATCCTGAATACGGCGATGTACTACTACGCAGATTTAATGGATAGGCTGGAACTCACATATAGCGGTTTGGAGGTTATATCTATCGAGAAACCCGTCAGATCGGGCCTGTATGCAGGCTACTTTGTCCGATGCAAGGTTAGGCTATCTTCCGGCAAGGAGGAGGAGTTGATTCTCGCCCTGCGTAATGACAACAAAGAACGTGTTTGGTTACTCGATGGAGGAATTTAAGAAAACAACTCCTAACATAAGCATCTATGGGCGGGTTAATGACAACTCGCCCATTGTTTTTTCCAAAAAATCATCGTCAACAATTACGCTTTGCAACCGACTTTCAACAAGGTAGATTCCAATCATTTTCGCATAGACTTCCCCGCAAACAATTGCAACGGGCGACTGATGCGAAAATGTGGAATGACGTATTTATTTTACCTCATAATACAAAAATGAGCAGACACCCATCTGGATGTCTGCCCATATCTGTTTTGTTTGTATTAAAGTGGCTTTTCAAGGCTTGCGAAGGTTCAAAAGCGGAGCATACTAAGCGTATGTGAGCATTTTGAAACTGAGCGTAACGCAGAAAAGACCTTTAAGAGAAACAAAATTACTCAGCAACCACTGACAACGCAACAGTAGCCTTAACCTCGCGGTGAAGCTTAACAGTTGCTGTGTACTCGCCAACAGTCTTGATAGGCTCTACGGTGATAGCCTTGCGGTCAACCACAATCTCCTTAGCAGCCAAAGCCTCGGCTACGTCAGCAGATGTCACAGCACCGAAAATCTTACGCTCCTCAGCCTTAACTGTGATAGTCAAAGGCAAGTTTGCGATAGTCTCAGCCAAAGCCTGTGCATCAGCCAAAATCTTAGCATCCTTGTGAGCGCGCTGGCGGAGGTTCTCAGCCAACACCTTCTTTGCAGATGCAGTAGCAGACTTTGCAAAGCCCTGAGGAATCAAGTAATTGTTTGCGTAACCTGGCTTTACATTAACGATGTCGTTAGCATAACCCAAGTTCTCTACGTCTTTGATAAGAATAACTTCCATATTGCTCTCCTCCTCTTAATTATTTCATACAATCGGTTACGAATGGCAGAATAGCCAAGTGACGAGCACGCTTAACAGCCTGAGCCACCTTCTTCTGGAACTTCTGAGAAGTACCGGTCAAACGACGAGGCAAAATCTTACCCTGCTCGTTGAGGAACTTCTTCAAGAACTCACCATCCTTATAATCTACGTACTTAATGCCGAGCTTCTTGAAGCGGCAGTACTTCTTCTTCTTTACATCTACTGATACGGGATTCAAGTAACGAATCTCACCGCCCTTTACATTCTCCTGTGCCATAGTTTACTCCTCCTGTGATTTGTTAGCAAGCTTTGCACGACGCTTTGCAGAATACTCTACAGCGAACTTGTCCTGCTTGAAAGTTAAGAAACGAATGATTCGCTCGTCACGACGGTAGCCGGTCTCGAGCTTGTTGATGAGTGCACCCTCACCCTCGAACTCTACGAGGAAGTAGAAACCGGTGGTCTTCTTCTGAATGGGATAAGCGAGCTTCTTGAGGCCCCAGTTCTCCACATTTACGATCTGACCGCCGTTCT